>DASVHS010000367.1:0-3950 GCA_036382495.1 Thermoanaerobaculia bacterium
CCGCCTGAGAAGAGAAGCCCTACCTTCTTCGCTTGGGTGAGTCTTTGCAGAATCACGCGTTGAAGATCGCATGTTTTGTGCCTGATGCAGGATGACGTGCTAGATCGCGGCGCGCACGGTGGCCACGACCTCGTTGCCCGAGCCGCGGTAATCGAGCGAGGAGAAGCTGAGGCGCCTGGCCATGGCGATGCCACGGCCGTGCGTATCGAATGCTCTGGAAGGATCGATATCGAGGAAACGGGTCCAGTCGAAGCCGTTCCCGGCGTCACGGATCGTGAAGCGGACGGCGTCGTTGTCGCGATCGAATCGAACCTCGACGCGCTTGTCCTTGTGCTCCGGCAGCGCCAGGCGGCGGTCGATTTCCTTCTTCCATTCGTCCTTGTCGGTCATCGACGATTTTTCTTCGTACGTGATACCGAGGTTCCCGTGCTCGACGGCGTTGAGGAGGAGCTCGGTCAGGCCGACGACCGCGGAGTCGGGATCGGGACAGGCGTTCGCGAGGATCGTGGCGACGTCACGCGCTTCATCGACAGTGCGGATCATGAAGGCGGCGCTGCGCAACATCTTCAGCGTCTTCAGCCCCTGGCGAAGGCGCGTGCGCAATTCTTTGAACTCGGCGTAGTCATTCGCGGCCGCGCGGACGACGCTCAACAGCATCTGCGCGTCGTACGGCTTGGTGAGGTAGTACCAGGCGCCGGTGCGGATGCCTTCGATGACGTCCTTCGGCTCGGTCGCGGCGGTCTGCAGGATCACCGGGATCATGCGCAGCCGCGGATGCTCCTTCATGCGCGCCAGGACCGTCAGTCCGTCGACGTCGGGCATCCGGCGGTCGAGCAGAACGACGTCGAAGCGTTCCGGATGTTTTTCGAGCACCTCGAGCGCTTCGGCCCCGTTCTTCGCGAACTCGGGGTGGTAGCCGTCGTTCGTCAGATGGAGCTTGAGCAGCGCGCGGTCGAGCGCACTGTCGTCGACGACGAGAACTTGCGTTTGGGTGTGTTCGGGCATCGGACCGGAAGGAAAAAGTGTATCTCAACGGCATAATGCGCGGGATGTCCGGAACAATCGTCACAACTTCGACATCAGGAATTTCGTCCGTTGGCGACATCCGCCGCCAGTTCCCCGCGCTCGAACGCATGCACCACGGCTTTCCGGTCGCGTACTTCGACGCGCCGGGCGGGACGCAGGTCCCGCGGTCCGTCGCCGAAGCGATGAGCGAGTACCTGTTTCATCACAACGCGAACACGCATTGGGTGTATCCGACGAGCGAAGAGACCGACGTCGTGATCGCCCAGTCGCGCACGGCCGTTGCCGATTTTCTGAACGCGTCGGCGGACGAGATCGTGTTCGGCAACAACATGACCACGATCACGTTCCATCTTGCGCGTGCGCTGGGACGGACCTGGCAGAGCGGCGACGAGGTGATCGTCACCGAGCTCGATCATCACGCGAACGTGGCACCGTGGCGCGCGCTTTCGATCGACCGCGGCATCGTTGTGCGGACCGCGCGGATGAATCCGCAGACGGCGCAGATCGACCTCGAGCATCTCGAATCGCTCGTGAGCAGGAAGACGCGGCTCATCGCCGTCGGGGGCGCGTCGAACGCGGTCGGGACGATCAACAATCTCGAGCACATCGGGTCGATCGCACGTGCAGCGGACGCGCTGTTCTTCGTCGACGCCGTTCATCTCGCGCCGCATGAGCTGATCGACGTCCGGAAAATCGGGTGCGACTTCCTGGCCTGCTCGTCCTACAAGTTTTACGGGCCGCACGCCGGGATCCTGTTCGCGCGCTTGCCGCTGCTCGAGTCGCTCCCATTTCCGAAGCTCGAGCCGTCTCCCGATTCGGCGCCCGATCGAGCGGAGACAGGAACGCAGAATCAGGAGGGGATCGCTGGAATCCGCGCGACGATCGACTTTCTGGCGTCGATCGGTGGTGAGCGCGGCGATCGGCGCGAGCGGCTTGTGCGAACGTATGGCGCGTTGCACGACACCAGCATGCAGCTCGTCACGTTGTTGTGGAACGAGCTGTCGCGCATGCCGCGCGTGCGGCTGTTCGGGCCACCGCCCTCACAGCCGCGGACGCCGACGATCGGATTCACGATCGATCGCATGACTGCGGAGCAGGTTGTGCGCGCGCTCGTCGAGCGCGGTCTGTTCCTCAGTCACGGCGACTTCTACGCCGCCACCGTCATCGAACGCCTCGGCGTCGAAGCGCTGGTGCGCGCCGGATGCTCGTGCTACACGACGCGCGACGAAGTGGAAAGATTGATCGAGGGAGTGCGGGAGATCGTCAACCGTTAGCGCATCCGCTGCGCTCTATCAACGGCCAGCCGGACGCGCTTCAACACGGACTCGGTCATGTTGCGGCGCGTGAGCGTATCGACGAAGTCGCGGATCGGGCGGGCTGCGAGGGGACGCGGATTCGTCCGCGCCTCTCGCGCCCGGGAGATAGACATGCGCAGCTCGCGAATGATCAATTCGGTGGTCGATCCGCCGAGGAATCGGTCGATCGCGGTCTCGATCTGCTTGCGTGTCACGCAAAGGAAAATAGAGCCGTTCGATGCGCAATGACAGGGGGGCCATCGGAAACCGAACCTCGGTATATACCGTTGGTTTGGCGGCGCGTTACCAGACGCGAGCGCGATTCCGGGACCGTGGCGGTTGTTGCGACCGCTGCTGCTGCGCCGGCGCCGCGGTCCTGCGGCCCGTCGAAGGACGGTGGACCGAAGTCATGGTGCTCTCGACGTGCGCGAAGCCTTCGACGGACCGGCGCTCGATGCGCCGTCCGATCATCTTCTCGAGATCACGGACGTACGGTCCATCCTCGGTCGTGATGAAGCTGATCGCGTCGCCGATCGCTTCGGCGCGACCGGTGCGGCCGATACGGTGCACGTAGTCTTCCGGATTCATCGGGAAGTCGAAGTTGATGACGTGCGAGATGCCCTCGACGTCGATGCCGCGGGCGGCGATGTCGGTTGCGACAAGCACGCGGACCTTGCCGGCGCGGAATGCTTCGAGCGCTTTGACGCGCTGGCTCTGCGATCGATTCGAGTGCAGCGCCGCGGTGTCGATCCCGGCATTCGTGAGTTTGCGGGCGATCTTGTCCGCGCCGTGCTTCGTTCGCGAGAACACGAGGACGGAGTCCAGGTTGCGGTCGCGCAGCAGATGCAGGAGCAGGTCGACCTTGCGCTCGCGGGAAACGGGATAAAGGAACTGCGTGACCGTGTCGGCGGGATTGGCGCGGCGGCCGATCTCGATGACCTTCGGCTCGTGCTGCATTTCCTTCGTGATCTGTTCGATCTCGCGCGAAAGCGTCGCTGAGAAGAGCAGGGTCTGGCGGTCGCGCGGAATCTCTTTGATGATGCGCCGCATCTGCGGGAGGAAGCCCATGTCGAGCATGCGGTCCGCCTCGTCGAGGACGAGGAACTGGATGTTGCGGAGCGATGCATGCCGCTGGGTCATCAGGTCGAGAAGGCGGCCGGGCGTGGCGACGATGATGTCGACACCGCGCCGCAGCGCATCGATCTGCGGCCGCTCGTTGACGCCGCCGAAAATTGATGCGCAGCGGATGCGCAAGTGCTTTGCGAAGGATCGAACGGCCTCGTCGATCTGCGCGGCGAGCTCGCGCGTCGGCGCGAGGATCAGGGCGACAGGCTTCGGGCCTTCGAGTTTTTTCTGCAGCATGAGCTCGAGCAGGGGCAGGACGAACGCGGCCGTCTTGCCGGTGCCCGTCTGCGCGATGCCGATCAGGTCGTGGCGGGCGAGGACTTGGGGGATTGCTGTGTGTTGGATGGGTGTCGGAACCGTATAGCCGGCTTCATCGACAGCCTGGAGAATTTTCGGACCGAGTCCGAGCGTGCGAAATGACATTTCGTTCATGAGTCTTACTGCCGCACTGTCTTGGATTTCGGTTGTGGGGAACCGGGAACAGCAAAGGCGTGTACGACAGGG
>DASVHS010000368.1:0-18643 GCA_036382495.1 Thermoanaerobaculia bacterium
TCGTGATCCCTGAACTCAAAGCGCTCGAGCCCCAGCTCAAGCAGATCCTCTACAACTGCGTCGAGCAGGTGAAGGCGACGAAGGCCGCGCTGTACCTCTCCGCGTCGGCGGACCTCAACGCGAAAACGTTCGAGATCGTGACGAGCTATCAATACAACCCGGCCGATCGGAAAGTCATCAACAGCAACGACGACCTCGTCGACCGGCTGGCCGTGAAACGAAACGCGTTCTACGTCAACGGCCTGGCCGGCGACCAGCGTTTCGCCGAAATGCAGTTCCGGCAAGGGACGGATCGAATGCTGGCCACACCGCTGTTCTCGCGCGGACGGCTCGTCGGATTCATCGATATGCGCGACAAGGCCGGCAAGAAGCCGTTCGACTCGCCCGACCTCGAAGCCGCGCGGAAGATCGGCGACGAGATGCTCCTCCTCCTCGGCGCGCAGAATCTGTTCGGCCTCGCGCCGGTCGCGCTCGTCGAGCCGACGCCTGAAGCGCCGCCGCCCGCGAAGATCGTCAGTGCGCCCGCGGTGCCGCTGCGCCCGGGCGAGGTTTTCTCACCCGACGCGGCGCACGCGGTCGAAGCGGCGCGCGAGTTCATGAGCCGGCGGCAACACGCTCAGGCCGCAGCATCGAGGCGGATCCTCACCGAGAACGACCTTGAAATCATCCGGCTCCTTCTTCCGGCCGCACTGGCGATTCCGAGCGCAGTCCTCGCTTCGTTCACCGCGATCGGACATCTCAATAATCCGCAGTCGATCGTCGCCATCGCAAACGTGATGGACGACGCGCTGGAGATGTTGCACGAGCATCTTGAAGGCTGGCTCGAACATTCGAAGCAGAGAGTGCCGGCCAACTGGCCGAAGCCGCAGCTGATCTATCCGTTCGGACTGCAGGTGGTGCCGGTCACGAAGGCGGGCATCAGCACGATTCTGAGCGCGCCCGTGAATCCGCAGTCGATCGAAGGACTCGTGATCACGGTCGCATTCGAACGGACTCCGGAAGCACAGGCGCAACGAGCTCTGCAGATTTTCCTGCGGCAGATCGAGCAATCGGTCGAGACCGCGATCGGGGCTACATCCGGGCGCAGCGACCGGCAGGCCGTCGCCGAAAAGCTGCTGCAGCCGGACTTTCTCAAAGTCCCGGAACTGATGGAGCACTGCCGCGAGGTCGCGACGGTCGCGGAACGTTTCGCGCAAGTGCTCAACCTGCCGCCGCACCAGGTGGAGACGATCCGGATCGCGGCGCTCGTGCACGACGTCGGAATGCGCCTCCTCGATTACGAACGGCTGTATCGGCGTCCGGCGCTGACGGCGGCAGAGTTGCGCGGCGTTGCGGAACATCCGGTCGTCGGCGCGGCAATCGTCGAGCCCTTACTCGGAGCGGAAGTGGCGCAGGCCGTGTTGCGCCATCACGAACGGGCCGACGGCAAGGGCTACCCGAGCCGCATGCCCGGTGATCAGATTCCAGTGGCGTCGCGCATCATCCAGATCGCTGACGCCTGGGTGGCCATGACGTCGCAGCAATCGTACGCACCGGCGATCGGTCCGTCGGATTCGGCCGCCCGTCTGCGCGAGGGAGCAGGGACGCAGTTCGACGCGGCGCTGGTGGAGAAATTTCTCTCCTCGCTGGACGACATCGTGGACCGGTCGTAAGCAAGTGAAAGACTGAAATTCGAAATTCGAAATTCAGCTGTTAAACACGACCCTGCTACCGTAACTTCGTGGCAGCACCCCCCCAACTCACCCTCCGCGAAAACCTCAAAGCTCTTCCGCGCGCGACGTGGGTGCTGTTCGTCGGAGTGTTCATCAACCGGTTCGGCACGTTCGTCATGCCGTTCCTCGCGATCTACCTGACGCGCCGCGGATTTGGACTCGCGGCAGCCGGCGCGGCGGTGAGCGCGTATGGCGGCGGACACGCGGTCGCGTCGATGGTCGGAGGACATCTCGCCGATTCGATCGGACGCCGCAACACGATCGTCATCTCGATGTTCGCGTCATCCGCCAGCATGGTCGCGCTGTCGCAGGCGCGCGCGTATCCGGTCATCCTCCTGTTCACATTCATCGCCGGGGCGATGGCGGAGATGTACCGGCCGGCGGCGACCGCGCTGATCGGCGACCTCGTGAAGCCGGAGCAACGCATCGCCGCGTTTGGCATGTACCGCTGGTGCGTCAACCTTGGCTTCGCGGCCGGCCCGGCGACCGCGGGCTTCCTCGCCAATCGCTCATTCCTCCTCATTTTCCTCGGTGACGCGGCGACGTCGGTCGTCTTCGGCATCATCGCCATCGCTCTTCTTCCTCACGGCCTTCGGGTCTCGATGAAGGACGAGCAGGCCGGCGAGGCGCTGCGACACGCCGCGCGCAATCACCAGTTCGTGCTGTTTCTTCTGGCGACGTTGTGCGTGACCTGGATCGAGTTCCAGCTTCACTCGACGTTTCCGCTGTACATCCAGCAGCTCGGATTCTCGACGACGACATACGGCCTGCTGCTTTCGCTCAACGGCGTGATGATCGTCGTGTTCGAGCTCGGGCTGACGACGTGGACACAGAAGTTCAAACCGCAGCGGATCATCGCCCTCGGCTACGCGCTCGCGGCGATCGGCATCGCCATGACCGGGCTCGCGCATTCGCTGATGCAGCTCGCCGGCACGGTCGTCGTCTGGACGCTCGGCGAGATGGTCTACGCGCCGGTGACCGGTGCGTACGTGACGAGTCTCGCCCCGGAACGGTATCGAGGGCGTTACAGTGGTATGTGGATGTTGATGTGGTCGCTGGGGATGCTCCTCGGTCCATACTTCGGAACGCTCATCTTTCAACGCAACGCAGCGCTGTTGTGGGGAACGTGCGCAATCGTCGGACTCGCCGGCGCAGGTCTGTCGCTCGTGAATTCAAAGAAGCAGGGAGGCTGAGATGCAGGGCAGCACGCTCGTCAAGCTCGTGATCGCCGCGGTGGTTCTCTTCATCCTATGGAAGGAAGTCTTGCCCAGGCTCACAAAGACCGAAATTTCGAAACCGGCGGAGACGACGTCGGCCGGCACGAACTGCGTGTTCGAAGCGCGAGGGGCGAGTGATTACTGGGGCGGGACGCTGGGGCATTTCGCGAATCCGCCGTACGACATGGCGGCGTGGGATGACTTCAAGTCGAAAGTCGACGCGCGCATCGGCCGTGCCGAAGACAAATGCTCATGCGAACAGGACGCGTGCAAGCTCGGCAAGCAGGCCGTCGACGAACTGCGCGGACTCGTCGGCGAGATGGACTCGGCCATCCGCAACGGAGGATCGCCACCGTCGGATGCCGTGCAACGTCAGGAACGCATTGACAACGCGATCAACGACGCCAGCGCAGCGGCGGAAAGAGGAAAAGGGTGAAAAACAATGAATTTCGAAGTTCGAATGAAGAATGAAGAATGAACCGGCGCGGCGTGGCCCTTCTTAATTCTTAACTCGAAATTCGAACTTCGAAATTCATCTTTCCCCTCATCCGTCATCCCTCACAACTCCGTGACCCCCCGGTTGCATCACCCCCCCGCCCAGGTGCTTAGATGCTTCCCGTGAAGCTCACCGTAAACGGCAGGACGACCACGGTCGACGTCGACGATGACACTCCCCTGCTCTGGATCCTTCGCGATCAGCTTGGACTCACCGGCACAAAGTACGGATGCGGCATCGGGGTCTGCGGTGCATGCACGATCCTCGAGGGCAGCGCAGCGGTGCGTGCCTGTCAGACCACTGCAGCCGCAGCGGATGGCAGGAGCTACACGACGATCGAAGGATTGAGAAACGATCGCTGCCAGCGCGCGTGGCTCGAAGAGGACGTCGCGCAGTGCGGCTATTGCCAGCCGGGCATGCTCATGGAGGCTTGTGCGCTGCTGGCTGCTCACTCGTCGCCGAGCGACGCGCAGATCGACGATGCGATCGGCGATCACGTCTGTCGCTGCGGCACGTATCCGCGCATCCGGAAGGCCATTCATCTCGCGTCGACGCTGAGGAAACGATGATGCGGACGACACGGCGCGACTTCCTCCGCATCACCAGCATCGGCACGACCGCCTTACTCCTCGGCGTCGACCGGATCGACGCCGAAGCGCGCGAGACATGGAAGCCGAATCCATGGCTGCGCATCGATCCCGACGGGACGATCACGATCATCGTCGGCAAACAGGAGATGGGTCAGGGCGTCCGCACGTCGATCCCGATGATCGTCGCCGAAGAGCTCGATGCCGACTGGTCGAAGATCCGGATCGAGCAGGCGTCGACGGGACCGGAGTACACGGCGCTGAATACCGGCGGCAGCGGCAGCATCTATCGAGCGTGGCGCACGCTGCGGCCGGTCGCGGCAACCGCACGCGAGATGCTGATCCTCGCTGGCGCTGCGAAGTGGAGCGTCGATCGAGGATCACTGCGGACGGAAAACGGCGCCGTGCTGCATGACGCCAGCGGACGGCGCGCGCATTACGGCGAGCTGACTGCCGCCGCCGCGAAGCTGAAGGCCCCGGAAAACATCGCGCCGAAGAAACTCGGCACCCACCGCATCGTCGGCCACAGTATGAAGCGCATCGACGGACCGGCGATCGTCAGCGGGAAAGCGAAGTACGGCCTCGACACGCGCGTCGACGGGATGCGCATCGCCACCGTCCTGCGCCCGCCATCAGTGGGCGGACGTGTCGTCAGCTTCGACGGCACCGCCGCGAAGAAAATCCGCGGCGTGCGCGACGTGATCGCGATCAGCAGCGGCATCGCCATCGTCGCCGACAGCACGTGGCCGGCGTTCAAGGCGCGCGACGCGGTCAAAGTCCACTGGGATGACGGCCCGAATCACGACTTCGACTCGAAGAAATACATCGACCAACTCACCGCTGCAGCCGCACAGAGCGGGACGGCGATGCGCATGGAAGGCGAAGCGGCGAAGATCTTCGCCGCCGGCGGGCGCGAGCTGAAAGCGACGTACGTCTATCCGTTCTACGCTCACGCACCCGTCGAGCCGATGAACACGATCGCGAGCGTGCGCGGGACATCGTGCCAGATCTGGTCGCCGACCCAGGCGCCGAACCGTGTGCAGCAGTTCGTCGCCCGTCACCTCGGAATCGCGAAAGAGAACGTCGTCGTCCATCCGACACTCATCGGCGGTGGATTCGGCCGTCGCCTCGCCGCGGATTACGCGATCGAAGCCGCGGAGATCTCGCGCGCGATCGGCGCGCCGGTGCAGGTCGTCTGGACCCGCAACGACGACATGCACGACAGCCCGCTGCAGCACGCCTCGGTCGAATCGATGCGGGGCATCCTCGACAACGACGGCAACATCACCGCGTGGTCCCATACGAAGATCACGAATGCGGAGATGAACATCTCGCCGCCGGAGCCGAAGCCCGCCGACCTCACCGCGTACTACATCGACAACGCCTGGGGCGTCTACGACATCCCGTATGCGATTCCGAACATCGCCACGTCGTACGTCGACGTCCCCTCGCCCGTTCGATACGGTCCGTGGCGCTCGGTCTACTCTCCCTCGAGCACGATGGCGCGGGAGTGTTTCTTCGACGAGCTGGCGAGGAGCGCCGGACGCGATCCGCTGCAGGCGCGACTCGACCTCCTCGCCGACGGCAAGACGATCAAGACCGGCGACCTCACGCTCGATCGAAAACGACTGACGCGCATTGTCGAAGCCCTGCGCGCCCGGTCGAACTGGGGCAAGAAGCTCGGCACGAACCGCGGCCAGGGGCTGGCCTGCAACATCTACGACGGCGACACCTACCTCGGCTACGTGGTCGAAGTGACGGCCGATGAAAAGCAATGGCGCGTCGATCGCGTGATCTGCGCCGTCGATTGCGGTGTCGTGATCAACCCGAACGGCGTCGAGCAGCAGATCGAGTCCGGCGTCATCTGGGCGCTCGGGCAACTGATGAGCGAGATCACGATTCGCGGCGGTCGAGTCGAGCAGTCGAGTTACGCCGACTACGCGGTGCCTCGCATCGCCGATACTCCACGCATCGAAGTCCACATCCTGCCGAACGATCGCGACGGCGCATTCGGAATGGGAGAGCCGCCGGTGCCGCCGTTTGTCCCCGCGGTGCTGAACGCGATCTTCGATGCAACGGGAAGGCGCATCCGACGCCTTCCGATCGGGATATGATCGATGAAAAGCGAATTCAGAATGCAGAATGCAGAATGCAGAATGCAGAATGCAGAATTAAGAATTAAGAAAGCGGTCTATCGTTCTTAATTCTGCATTCTGAATTCTGAATTCTGAATTCGCTTTTCATCCCTCATCCCTCTTCCCTCATCCCTTATACACTCCCCGAATGCGCGGAACGCTCATCGTACTGATCCTTTCAATCGCAACCGCCCTCCCTGCCGCCGATCCCGTCACGATCATCCGCCTCGGTAAGTTGATCGATGGCAAGGGCAACGTCATCAACAACCCGTCGATCGTCGTGCGCGGCGAACGCGTCGAACGGATCGCGACGGCAAGCGAGCCGCTGCCGGCAGGTGCAACCGTCATCGATCTGCAGAAGCTGACGGCGATCCCCGGCCTCATCGATGTGCACACGCACATGACGTTTTACTGGGACCGCGCCGCGGGAACGAAGCCGTGGACGCAACTCGGCTCGCTCGGCGCGCCGGTGACGGTCTTTCTAGCGCAGGAAAACGCGCGCAAGACTCTCGAGTCCGGCGTGACCACCGTCCGCGACCTCGGATCGTGGGAGTACACGGACATCGCGATGCGCGATCTCATCAATCGCGGCGCGATGACCGGCCCGCGGATGTTCGTCGCCGGATACGGACTTCACATCAGCAGCGCGCCGCCGAAGCCGGGGACTGTTCCCGATCCCGGTACATGTGACGGCGTCGCGGAAGTGGAGCGCGTGGCGCGGCAGCAGATCGGCGCCGGCGTCGACTGGATCAAGATGTACGGATCGACGGGCAGCGATCAGGACGTCACCGGCTTTCAGACGTTCTCGTTCGATGAGATGAAGGCGGCGGCCGATGTCGCGCATCGCGCCGGAAAGCGCATCGCGATTCATTCGTATGGGCCCGACGGGGCGCGCGACGCCGTTCGCGCGGGCGCCGATTCCATCGAGCACGCAACCGACATGGACGACGCCACGATCCAGGAGATGGCGCGGCGCAAGACCGTGTACGTTCCGACGGTCGAGCACAATCGCTACTACATCGCCCATCGCGACGAGTTCGGATACGACGATGCCGTCGCGAAGCGTCTCGAAGATTACGTGCAGCGGAATCTGGCGACGTTGCGCCGCGCCATCAAAGCCGGCGTGCCCATCGCAATGGGATCGGACGCCGTGTTCACAGGCTTCGGCGAAAACGCCCGCGAGCTCGAACGGCTCGTCGAAGCGGGAATGACTCCGGCGGAGGCGCTGCGCAGCGCAACGACCGTCGGCGCGTCGCTGATGAACATGAGCGACTCGATCGGCGCCGTCGCGCCCGGCTACTTCGCCGACATCGTCGCCGTCGACGGTGATCCGACTTCCGACATCCGGGCCGTGACGCGACATGTCGTGTGGGTCATGAAAGGCGGCAAGGTCGTCGTGAGTGGAGGACAGGCGCCCTCGCCTGTCCGGACAGGCGAGGCGCCTGTCCTCCACCCAAAGTAGCTACGCGAGTACTCCGCGCCACTTCGACGGGTTCGCGTCGTAGCCGGGGAAGACCTGCTTGAGCGACGCGACGCCGAGCTGTTTCGTCACGAGCTCGCCGAAAACATCGCGGAAGTCGGTCGTCACGGCGAGGTCGCGATTCTCGTACAGCTGCTGCGAACTGAGTCCGGGCCACTTGCCGTGAACCTTTCCGCCCTTCACACCGCCGCCAATCGCGAACATGAAGTTCGCATGACCGTGGTCGGTACCGCGGTTGCCGTTCTCGCGGACGGTGCGGCCGAACTCCGACATCGTGACGAGCACGACATCGCCCATCCGCGATCCGAGGTCTTTAGTGAAGGCGGCGATGGCATCGGCGAAGTTGCGGAGGTTGTTCGCAAGCTGACCCTGCGCGCCGCCTTCACCGGCGTGCGTGTCCCATCCGCCGACATCGGCGAACGCGACCTCGAGCCCGACATCGGACTTGATCAGCTGCGCGATCTGCTTCAATGAATTGGCGAGCGCACCATTCGGATACGTCGCGCCATTCTCCGGCTGCAATTTCACCGGATCGGCATTCTTGAGGATCTTCGCTGCCTCGAATGACTCCTTCGCCGTCCCTCCCAGCGCCCCCGAAACCGCCTCGGCATACATCGATTCGAACGATGACTGAATCTGCCCGCTCTCCGCGCCGGCGCGAATACCGAACTGGCCGATATTCGTCATCGCCACAGCTCCCGCGTTGCCGGACAGAATGCGCGGCATCGCAGGCGACAGCGCGACTGCGCGCAACGGCGACGCATTCGTCTCTTTCCTCGCGCTGACCGCACGCGCGAGGAATCCGTCTTCGGTCGACTTCACTCCCGGTGTGCCCGACTCCATGAAGTCCTGTGCGTCAAAGTGCGAGCGTGTCGTGTCCGGACTGCCGACCGCGTGCACGAATGCAGCGCTGTGGTCCTTGAAATACGGCAGCAGCGAAACCATGGCCGGATGCAGTCCGAAGAAACCGTCGAGGTCGAGCGCGGCCTGATCCCCGCTGCCGGGTCGAGGCACCGCGATCGTCGGACGCGCCGAGTAGTAATCGCTCTCACCGTAAGGGACGACGACGTTCAGTCCGTCGACGGCGCCGCGCTGAAAAATCGCGACGAGCACTTTTTTGCCCTTCGTCGTTCCGGCTTGCGCCATGCGCACGAAAACACTCGGGATGAGACCGCCGGCGACGAGAGCGAGACCGGAGTGCTTCAGGAAAATTCTGCGATTGATCATAGGAAGTTACCTGTTGCCTGTTGCCGGTAACCGGCAACTCTTTTTCTCACTGCTTCTGAAACTCCGGTGATCCCAGAATCAAACCCGCGATCATCGGGATCTGCGTGTTGTCCCACGGGTCCATGTCGGGAGCTTTTCGTTCGACAAGGCGGTCGCGGATCGTCGTGCGCGTCGCTTCCGACAGATCGCCGCCGGTCAGCGCCTGTGCCAGCGCATCGACCGACTTGTGAGGATCGGCTGCTGAGTCGGCGGGGATGAGCGCAACGACGTCGCTGCGCACGCCGGGCATCTTGTTCGCGGCGAGGGCGAGCGCGAAGTTAAGGCGGTTGAGCAGCGCGCCGGTGTTGACCCACACATCGGCCTTATCGGAATAGCCGGTCGGCGGCTGCGCGCCGTACAGCGGCTCGCCGATCTTCTGCAGCTCGCGCGCGATCGGCCTCGCGTCCGTCACCTGTCCGTCGATCGCGCGCACGGCGGAGATCGCGTACTCGAACGGCGACTTCACTTTCGCCTGGTAGTACTTCGCATCCCAGAACTCGGGGCTGTCGATGACGGCCTTGACCGTCTGACGCAGATCACCATCGCTCTCGAGAAAACGCTTCGCGACGCGATCGACGAGCGAGCTCGGTGGATCGTCGGCGACGAGACGCTGCGCGAGCTTGTAGGCGATGTGATGGGCCGTGGCCGGAGAATGCGCGAGGATGTGAATCATCTTCTCGCCTTCCTCCATCCCGCCGCCCGCGGGGAACCGAACACCCAGAACGGTCTTGGATCCTGTGTCGTGGAGCGCGCGGCGGAAGACGAATCCGCCGCCCTGCTGCGGCTGCGCGATCGTCCATCCGGTGAGAACGCGCGCAAGCTCGGTCACGTCCTTCTGCGTATATCCGCCATCGACGCCGAGGGTGTGGAGCTCCATGATTTCGCGGGCGTAGTTTTCGTTGAGACCGCCGCGATTGGCCTGCTGCGGGTTGCGCCGCATCATGAATCGCTGCGCCATCTGCGGACGGTTCGCCGGATCGGCGACCGAGCGCGCGTTATCGAGATAGAACAGCATCGCCGGCGACTTCGCGGTCGCGAGCAGCAGGTCCTCGAAGCGTCCCCAGATATGCGGACGGATGACGTCGCGCTCGTAGCTCGTGAGCATGAAGCGATCGATGCCCTTGCCCACAAACACATTGAAGTGGTTGAACCAGAAGTCGACCATCACCTCGTTGAGCTGACGATCGGACTCGGCGGCGCGGATGATGCGCTGCGACACGAGATCGCCGACGATCTGCTGCGCGTTCTTCTGCAGCATCCGCATCTCTCCCTTGCCCTTCACGTCCAGCTCGCCGTCGTTCCTGGCCTGCTTGTTCTCCTTGCGCGCCTCGGCGATCGGCCGGTAGTACTTCTGCATGATGTCGGCGTCGGACATCTGCAGCGTGGGCAGCGACTGCAGGCGCGCTTCGACTGCGCGATCGGGGATCACTTCGGGATGCAGTTGCTGATCGATCCACGTGTCGACGCCGGTCTTGAGCACGCGATCGACATCGCCGGGCCGCGCACCGAAGCCAAGCCGGTTGAGCGCATGCAGCGCGCGCTGCCGGTCGGACAATTTGGAATCGGATGCCGCTGCCGACAGCAGCAGGAGCGACGTCGCAACGATGAGGAAACGCTTCATAGGTCTTGGACGGGATACGAGCGACCCTGTTTACCGCTGAAGTGGAGGACACTACGTCCGCGGGACGAGCCAGGGTCTTCCGTTCACGCTGACCGCCTCCGCGTCGAAGCCGAAGTAGCGCCGCACGACGTCGGGTTTCATGAGCTCGCGTGGCGGGAGATCGGCGGCGATCGCGCCGTCGTCCATGACCACAATGCGGTCGCTGTATGCCGCGGCCCAGTTCAGGTCGTGTGACGCGAAGACGACCGTCGCCAGCGTGCGATCGACGATGTCGCGCAGCAGTTTCGAGAACTGCTGTGTGTGCGCGACGTCGAGCGCCGACAACGGCTCATCGAGCAGGATCAGCTTCGGGCGGCCGGCCAGCACGCGCGCGAGAAAAACGCGCTTGCGCTCGCCGCCGCTCATCTCGTCGAGATATCGCTCCGCGAGATGCGATGCATCGCAGAGCGCCAGCGCGTTCGCGGCCTCGCGGAAGTCGTCGTCATTCTCGAATCCGAAGCGTGTGAGAAACGGCGCGCGGCCCGACACGACGACGTCGAGCGCGCGCATCGGGAACGACGAATCGGGTTCCTGGGGCAGGTAACCGGTCTGCTGCGCGTACGCGCGCGCGTTCCACTCGCGCAGCGATTTGCCGAGGAAACGGACGTCACCGCTCTGCGGCGCGACGACGCGGGCCATCAGCTTGAGCAGCGTCGATTTGCCGGAGCCATTCGGACCTGCCAGCGCGATGAGCTCGGTCTCGCCGATGTCGATCGACACATCACGCAGAGCGACGCGATCGCCGTACGCGAAACGTGCCTGCGTCACCGCCAGCATCAGCGATTTCTCCGCAGCAACGACAGAAAGAACGGGACGCCGAACAGCGCCGTGAATGCGCTGATCGGCAACTCGGTCGAAGTGACGATCACGCGCGAGACAACGTCGGACAGCAGCAACAGCGTCGCACCGCCCAGCGCGCAAAGCGGAAGAAGAAACCGGAAGTCGCGCCGCCAGATCAGTCGAATGAGGTGCGGCACGAGCAAGCCGACGAAGCCGATGATGCCGCTGACGGCAACCGCGGCGCCGGTGATGATCGACGCCACGATGAATCCGGCCAGCTTCACACGCTCCACGTCGACACCACGCGAACGCGCGTCGTCTTCGCCGAACACGAGCATGCGCAGGTCGTTCGCCATCGTTGCCAGCGCAATCATCCCGATGATGAGCAGTGCCCCGAGAAGCGCCGCATCGGTCCATGACACGCCGAACAGCGTGCCCATCATCCAGCGCAGCGCGGCGGTCAGGTCGCTCTGCCGCGACAACGCGAACGAGATCAGGATGATCGCCGAGAAGAACGCGTTCAGGACGAGCCCGGACAACAGCAGCCGCGTCGGATCGGTGTGACTTCCGCGGCGCGCGAGCAGAAACACCGCCGCCGTTGCGACGAGTGCGCCCGCGAATGCGACGACGGGCACGACGCCGGCGATCCTCGCCCAACCGAACGCGGTGGCCATGGCCGCCCCCGCCGCCGCCCCGCCGGAGACGCCGAGGATGAACGGGTCGGCGAGCGGATTGCGGAGAAGGGTCTGGAACGTCAGTCCCGCCACCGCGAGGATCGCGCCGACGAGCGCGCCGGTCACGACGCGCGGGATGCGGATCCCGAACAGGATCGTCCGCGCGGTGACGTCGCCGTCGATCGCGGCGCGAAGCGATACCGGTGTTGCGCCGAACATGATCGCCAGAAGAAATGCGACGACGAAGAGCGCGACGAGAACGATGAGCGCCTTCGCGAAACTCGACTTCGGCGCTACGTTCAGCGCGACGGTCGCCATGAGTCAAGGATCCGGTTCAGCTCCTGCGCGGCGGCGGCCACTCGCGGACCGGGGCGCGTGAACAGGTTCTCGTCGACCGGCACCACGGTCACGCGCCGCTTCAGGTCAGCCGATACATTCAGCATCTTGTCGATCTGTGCGCGCGATACAGGCTTCGACGGATAAAGGATGAGATCCGGCGGCTGCGCGACGAGTGACTCGAGCGAGTACTGCGGCCAGCCGTCGACCGGCACCGCATTCGTCGCACCGGTCAACTCGAACAGGTCATCGCTGAAGGTCTTGCGTCCGGCGACGTACAGCGGATCAGCCCAGACCGCGAAGAGAACACGCGGCGCGTTCGCGCGCGTCTTCTTCTGCCGCGCGATCGCAACACGCAAATCAGCGGCTGCCGTGCTCGACACGTTCAGCAGCGCAGCGATCCGCTCCATCGCCCGCGGGATCTCGTCGAGCCGATCGGTGCGCACGACGTACAGCGGGATGTGGACGGCGGCGAGCGCCGGCGCGAGATTCGGATGATTGCCGTTCGTCGTCGCGAGCACGAGATCCGGCTTGAGCGCGACGATCTTCTCGATGTTCGGCTGCATACCTCCGACCTTCGCCAGCGTCTTTGCCGCGGCAGGTTCGTCGGAGAAGTCGTCCGTGCCGGCGATGCGGTCGCCGGCGCCGATCGCGTACACCATCTCGGTCAGATTCGGCGCGAGCGTGACGATGCGTATGACTCGGGGCGGGATATCGACGGGGCGGCTGAGGTCGTCGCGAACGCTTCCTGTTTCGCGAGGTGCGCAGGCAAGCGCACAAAGAAGAAGGAAGCGCGCGCTACGCGTCCGCGCCTTCTTCGTCCTCGAGATCATTGGGAATGCCGAGGCGGGAGCAGGCGGCGGCATACATCTGCTTGGAGGCGGTGATCGCGACCTGCAGCTCCGCGATCTTGTCCTTGACCTTGGAGAGCTCTTCCTCGATCCCGTCTTTCAGGTCGCTGATCTCCTGTTTGGTGACCTCCAGCGTTGTCTCATAGAACTTACGCTGCTGATCAGTCAAAACCGGCATTCACGCCCTCCAAAAAGATTTCCCAAAGCGGCGCGCGATTATAGCTTGAAGTCGACCGGCACTGTCGTCCAGGCCTTGACGCGAACGCCGTCCTTCGTCGGGGCCGAGAACGTCGAGCGGCGCATGATCTGCTGCGCCGCTTCATTCAGACCGCCGCGATCCGTCCCGCGAAGCACGCGGACTTCGAGGACCTGACCGGTTTCCGATATGAGCACGCTGCAGATGATCGTCGCTTCGACGCGCTGCGCGCGCGCCATCGGCGGATACGAGACCGTGCCGCGGCGAAGAACGCGGGCCGGAACGAGTCCGTCCGTGCCGGGCGGCACGAGGTCGCCTTCACGGACTGGCGCGACCGTTTCGGTGACAGGCGGCGGTGCCGTCGTCTGCGTCGTGTTCGCAGCCTGCGTCGCTGTTGCGGGCGGCGGCGTGGACGCTGTGTTCTGGACCACAGGCGCCACAGTCTGCGTCACCGGTTGCGTAACCGGCGGCTGTTGCGCCGGCGGCGGCGAGCTCCGGCCGAGGAGAGGCGGAGCGGCAGCACTCGCGGTCAGCGGAGGCGTCTGCGCGGCGCGCGTCTGCTGCTCGAGGCGCGCGCGCTCCGCGGCCAGTCGCTTCTGCACTTCCTGGTTCACGAGGTCCGCATTGAGCGCAGGCGGAGGTGCGACGGCGGCGACCGGCTGTGTGGTCGTCGCTGTTGTCGTCGTGGAATCAGTGACGGCAACATCGGTTCGCGTGCTCACGGACCTGGGCGTCACGACCGGTGCCGCAGAAACAGCACGGATCGGTGCGACCTGCGAAGACGATCGCGCTCGCACGAAAAGAAAACCGCCAACGATCACCGCGACGAGAACCGCGGCGATGGACAGCGGCACGATCGGAGATTTTTTCTGCGCAGCGTACGGCGCTTCCCACGACGGCATCGCCACACCTGGTGACGTCACCGTGCGTGCAGCCGGCGGCGGTGTCGAGGCCACTCTCGGCGGAGGCGCGACCGCGGCGAGATCCGACGAGTCGCGCACCGGCTCCGGCACGCGTTCCGGCTGATGCTCCAGCCGCGGCGTCGGCGCTTCGGCGCTCCAGATGTGATGCATGTAGATCGCAAGGTCGGCGCTCGTCGGAGTCGGCTTGACGTTGTAGAGGATGGCGTCGATGTCGCGCGCCATGTCGCCGGCCGTCTGATATCGCGCGGCCGGATCCTTCTGCAGCGTCTTGAAGACCACGCGGTCGATGTCCGCCGTGACCTCGTCGTTGAATTGCGACGGCGGGACGATGCGCGCCTCGCGCACCTGTTCGAGGATCGAGATCTCGTTCTCGCCGGTGAACAGCTTGCGGCCGGTGAGCATCTCGAACAGCACAGTGCCGAGAGCGAAGATGTCGGACCGCCTGTCGATCGCTTTGCCGGACGCCTGTTCCGGCGACATGTACTGAAGCTTGCCCTTGAGCGCGCCGACCTGTGTATGCGATGCCTTCGACGCCGCTTTCGCGATCCCGAAGTCGCACAGCTTGATGTCTCCTTCCTGCGAGATCAGGACGTTCTGCGGCGAAACGTCGCGATGGACGAGACTGAGGTCCTTCTCGTCGAAGTCGCGCTTGCGATGCGCGTAGTCGAGTGCCGACGCGACCTTCGATGCGATGAACAGCGCCACCTCGACCGTCATCGGCTGACCTCGCTCATGCGCCTGCTTGAGGATGTTCTTGAGGTCGTGGCCGTCGATGTACTCCATCGCGATGTAGTACGAGTCGCCGACCTTGTCGAGGTCGTAGATGTGGACGATGTTGTTGTGGTTGAGCTGCGCGGCGAGCTTCGCTTCATCGACGAACATCGCGATGAATTCCTGGTTGTCGGACAGGTGCGGAAGGATCTTCTTGATGGCGACGATCTTCTGAAACCCCTCCGCCCCCCTCATCCGCGCCTTCCACACTTCGGCCATCCCGCCGGTGGCGATCTTCTCGAGCAGCACGTACTGGCCGAACCGCGTTCCATCCGTCGGCTCTTCTTCTTCCTTCAAAGGTGAAGGCGGAACGACCGGCGCCGCGACCGGAACTTTTTCCGGCGGAGCGACAGTCTGTGGAACGGGGACCGCGCCGGCCGACGTATGGGGCCGTGTCGACGCACGCGCGTTCTTCTCCAGCCCCGACAGCGTGTCCTGAAATCGCTTGTCGAGCTCCGATGTCCCCGGCGATGTCTTTGCCTTCAGCGGATCTCTTTTCTTCGGCATGACGCCGGCGAGAGTCCGCTCGAGCATCTCCTCGACGTCTTCGTTCGGCTTCGCCGTCTTGCGCGGGTGAGCGATCGCACTGTCATTGAGCAGGTCGCCGAAGATCTCGGTCGAGGTCATCTGGCCGACGCCGAGGAGTTGTTGCACTTTGCCGAGGAATTCAGTTTCGGAGTAGGGCTTCGCGAGGATGTCGGAGGCGCCCATGCGGACCGCGTCCTGCTTCGGCGCCGTGCCGGTATATCCGGAAACGGTGAGGAGGATGGGCGTCTTCTGCAGTGGCACGCGGCCGCGGATGATGCGGATGAGATCGGGTGCGCTGATCTTCGGCACGACCGATGAGAGGACGATGAGCTTCGGCTCGTACGTGTCGAGCGCGCGCATCGCCTCCTCGCCGTCTTTGACGTATTCGGCGTGAAACGGCGAGCCGGTAAGAGCCAGGCGGACGCGGTCCGCGTAACGAGGCTCGTACTCCACGACGAGAATGTTTTCAGGCATTTAGGATTTGACGGACTTCGACAAATTGTAACGCGAGACGGAAGTCGCTGGGTCGCTGGGTCACCGGGTCGCCGGGTCGCTGGGTAAGCGCGGTCTCGACCACCTCCTCAGCGACCTAGCGACCCAGCGACCCAGCGACTTTTTTCTTGCATTTGGCGATGACCTGTTCGATACTTCGCGCGCACCTCGTGCGACGATCACATTGAGGGCTTCACGCCGGGCGTTTTGAGAGGAACTCTCCGCCCACCGATCGTCGCGCTCCTGGGAATCCGCAGGTGAAAAGCACATACGGTTTTGATTTCGAATGACGCCAGAAAATCGCACGCCGCGTAAGCGGCGACGGCGCAGACGCCGCGTCCCCGGTGAAGGGGGCGCCCCTCAACAGCAGAGTCCGCTCGGAAACAGCCCGGGTCCTGAACCCGGCAACGAAGCCATCACGTCTTCTCATGGAGGCGGAGGTGGTGGTGGAGAGCAACCATTCGGCCGGCGACGACGGCGCTCGCGCCGTCGCGGCCGCAATCGCGGCGGAGAGATGCGGCCGGACAACAACGCCGGCGCTCCACTACCGCCGGCACTCGATATCGCTCCCGGTGAGCTCGTCGCCGTCTCCGGCGTTTTGTACATCAAGCCGAACGGTTCCGGTCTGCTCGTCAGCGTCGAGAACAACTACGTGCCGCAGCCGGGCGACGCAATCGTTCCGCGCTCGACGATCGAGAAGCTGCATCTGCAGACCGGCCTGCTCCTCAGCGGGCAGGCGCGCCGGGCCGGCAACAACATCGAAATGGTCGGCCTCGAGCAGGTCGAAGGGATGGCGCTCGAGGAGTATCGCGAGTCGCGCCGTCCGTTCTCGGAGCTCATCTCGATCGATCCGAACGAGATGTTCAAGCTCGAGACCGAGCCGGAACGCCTCACCACTCGCGTCCTCGATCTGCTCTCGCCGCTGGGCAAGGGTCAGCGCTGCCTCGTCGTCGCGCCGCCGAAAGCCGGCAAGACGACGCTGCTGAAGGACATCGCGCACGGCATCAACACGAATCATCCCGACGTAACGGTCATCGTTCTGCTTGTCGACGAGCGTCCCGAAGAAGTCACGGACTTCCGCCGCACGATCGAGAAGGGCGACGTCATCGCGTCGAGCTCGGACGAGACCGCGGACAATCACATCCTCATCGCCGAAATCGTGATCGAACGCGCGCGGCGTCTTGTCGAGATCAAGAAAGATGTAGTCATCCTTTGCGACTCCATCACGCGCATGTCACGCGCATACAACAACGAGCAGCGAGGATCGGGAAAGATCCTCTCCGGCGGCATCGACGCGCGGACGATGGAGAAGCCGCGGCGCTTCTTCGGCGCGGCGCGAAAAGCCGAAGACTGGGGATCGTTGACGATCGTGGCGACAGCACTTGTGGATACGGGATCGCGAATGGACGAGGTCATCTTCCAGGAGTTCAAGGGAACGGGGAACACGGAGATCGTGCTCGACCGAGGCCTTTTCGAACGTCGCATCTTCCCGGCAATGAACATCGCCCAGACCGGCACCCGAAAAGAAGAGAAGCTTCTTCCGCCATCGGTCCTCCCGAAGATTCACACGCTTCGGCGTGCGCTCGCCGGGACCGATCCGTTGACCGCGATGAAGATGTTGCTCGAACGCCTGCAGAAGTTTCCGTCGAACGACGCATTCCTGAAGAGCTTTTAGGCCGGCTGTCATCTTCCCGTTGCTTGCAACAATTGGAATTTCTATCTTGGCCCGCGCAGAGGGTTGAGGTAAGGTGCGCGTTAACAAACAATAGAGAACTCCGAGGAGGTTTCATGGGCAACACGACACGACGTTTCCTGATGGCTATGCTCTGCTGCGTCATCACCGCGGCCGCATTCGGCCAGGGCGTCAACTTTACGAGCGGCTCGATCACGGGCCACATCACGGACAGCAACAGCGGCGCCCTGCCGGGCGTGACGGTCACGGCGACCAACACCGAGACTGGCCTGAACCGCACCGCGGTGACGGACAGCGACGGACTGTACACGTTCAACCTCCTGCCGCCGGGACGCTACCGCGTCGACGCGGAGCTGGTCGGTCTCGGCAAGACGTCAGCACCGTCCGTGACTGTCCTCCTCGGCAACGACACGAAAACGGACCTGAAGCTCGCACCCCAACTGACCGAGGTGATCACGGTCTCGGCGGTCGCACCGGTCATCGATACGCAGCGTACCGGTCAGGCGACGTCGGTCACGAACAAGCAGATCGAAGACCTTCCTCTCCTTGGACGCGACTTCCGCTCGCTGGCGTCGCTCACGCCGGGTGTGACCGTCGACGCCTTCACCGGCGCAGCGATTACCGCGAACGGCGCGCGTCCCCTCTCCACCGACTACAACATCGACGGCGCGAGCTCGAACAACGATTTCTTCGGCCAGCAGACCGGCGGCTCGCGCGCACCGTTCACGTTCTCGCAGGCGGCCATCAAGGAGTTCCAGGTCATCCGCACGGAGTACGACGCGGAATACGGCCATGGCGTCGGCGCTGTCGTGAACGCCATCACCAAGAGCGGCACGAACAGCATCG
>DASVHS010000369.1:0-2929 GCA_036382495.1 Thermoanaerobaculia bacterium
AAAATCAGTTTTCGCCGCGACGTGCGTCTTTTCTTCGGCGCGCTCGTCGGCTTCCTGGCGTTCCTGATCATCTTCCAGCTTCTGCTGCTGCAGAATTTTCTCAGCCACACGCGTGAGGCCACGTGGGACAGCTGGTCCAACAGCGTACGGATGGCGGTCGACGACATGGTGCGATCCAACGTCCTTTCCGATCCGGTCTCCACGCCGGCGAGGCTGGGCCTGCTGCAGTCGCGCTACGGCATCGCGGGAGTCACGGTGATGCACAACGGCCGCGAGCTCAGCGTCGGTGTACCTCCCAGCGCCGACAACGTCGAGCGGTTCGTGCGGACCGTGCAGGGGTCGACGGTCATCTTCGTGTTCGACTCGTCGCAGCTCACGACGCTCACGGTCACATTCTGGGCAACCACTGCGATCTCGTTGATCGCCACCACGATCGGAGCGCTCCTCCTCGGCTTCTATCTGCCGCGCATCACGCGGCCCATCGAGGACATGCTCGACGCCGCGTCGCAGATCGAGCAACGCGAGCCACACCGCGACGAGCAGGAATACCTCATCGACACGTTTCGCAAGTCGATCGCGACGATGAAGGCGCAGGAGCTCGAGCTTCAGCGGATGCACGATGTGCAGAAGAGCCGCGCCGATGACCTCGAGCGCGTCACCGCCGCCCTGACGCGAAGTCTCGCTTCCGGTTTTCTCGCGGTCGACCCGGGTGGCCGTGTCGTGGAGATGAACTCCGCCGCACGCGAGATCCTGCACCACACCGGCGAAGCGAATGGCATCGTGGTCGAGCAGGCGTTCGGACACACCGCCTTCACCGAAGCGATCCGCAACGCCGTTGGACAGAGAGTCGGGCTGACGCGCGTCGAGCTCGCGCTCGGAAACGAAGCGGCCCCGCAGACGATCGGCCTCACCACCGTCCCCCTCATCGGCGAACAGCAGCAGTTCCTTGGAGTCCTGGCGTTGTTCACCGATCTCACGCACATCCGCGGACTGGAGTCGCGCGTGAGAGAGATGCAGACGCTCGCCGATCTCGGCGAGATCTCCGCCGGCATCGCTCACGAATTCCGCAACTCGCTCGCCGCAATCCTCGGTTACCTGCGGCTCGCCAGGCGCGAAGACCTCTCCGAGAAATCGCGCGGATCCGTGGAACGTGCGGAGAAGGAAGCGGGAGAGTTGTCGTCGGCGGTCGACAGCCTTCTGGCATTCGCGCGCCCGATGCATCTCGCCACGAGTCAGGTGGACCTCTTCGACCTCGTGTGTGACGTCAGCGGAAAAATCAGCAAGCCCGAATCGGTGGAAGTCGAATGCAGCGGCGACCATGTGGCCGTGGAAGCCGACGCGGCGCTGCTCAGCCGCGCGTTCGAAAATCTCATCCGCAACGCGGTCGAATCGGTGAGTGAACGGGGCGACGGCCACGTGCGCGTCAAAGTGACTGCGCGACCGCGGCCGATCGTGACGGTCGAGGACGACGGAGTCGGAATCGATCCTGCCGATGTTCCCCGCCTTCTTCTCCCGTTTCAGTCGCAGAAAGCCGCGGGATACGGACTGGGGCTGCCGCTCTCGCGGAAAATCGCTCTGCTGCACGGGGCGACCCTGACGCTGACGGGCGCGCCGGGACGCGGCGCCCTCGCGACCGTCGAGTTTCAGGCATCCGAGGCGGCTCCGCTGGTACAATATGTAACAACTGAAGCGTCGTCATCGAGCGGCCCTTTTCGTCCAATTTAGCCTAAGTCCACGGACATCATTAACTTACGACGCAGCCTGAGCCGTGGCACATGCGCTGCGTAAGGGATGGTCCATGCGAAGCAGGTTGAAGCGTAAATCCAGCGGTTTTTCGCTCATCGAGTTGCTGGTGGTCGTCGCCATCATTGGCGTACTGAGCCTCATCTCGGTGCCGGCGTTCATGAACTTCCGGCGATCGAACGACTTCAAGACGGGGATGCGCAACTTCACGACGGATCTGCGCAACGCCCGCGCCTCGGCGATCGCGAACAGTTACGACGTGCGCTGCGACATTCCGGTCGGATCGATCGCGAACAAGCAGTACACGTTTTACTGGTCGCGCGACAACGGGACGACGTGGACGCCTCTGGCGATCCGCGGGACGAGCGGTCCGAACGGCAACATGAAGCAGTTTGCATTCTCCGTATGGGCCAATTCCGCGAACGGCCTCCCCCTGGACGCCGGCACCGGAAACCCCAACATCATCTATCACGCGAACGGCGCGATGGACCTGGCCGCGGGCTCGACGACGGCGGCGCTCGTCCTCGCAACCGACTGGAAGAAGATCAACTTCGATCGCTACACGATCAATCTCTCTCCCAGCGGTCAACTCAGATCAGTCGGAAGTCACACGTAGGAGCGATGGTGATGCTTGAAACAACAATGACCCGTCGCCGCCAGGCCGGCTACAACCTCGTCGAAGTTCTTCTGGCGATGGCGATGCTCGGCGTCGTGACGATCTCGATCTTCACGCTCTTCTTCATGGGCCGGCGCAACGTCTTCAGCGGCAAGCAGACGTCGCAGGCGATCGCGATCGCGACCGAGGTGATCGAGGATTTGCAGCCGCTGAACAGGCAGATGCTTTACAGCGGCGCGTTCAACATCGCCGGCACGGCTACGGGCGGCGCATTCACGATTCCCGCGGTGCAGAGTGGTGCGCAGTCGTACACCTACGCCAACTCGAACATCCGGTCGACGAATGCGACGTTCATCGCGTCACCTCCCGCCGACATCGCGACGGAGAACGCTCCTCCGGGCCTCCTCGCCAAATGGACGGGGCTTCTCGGAACGAAGCTTCAGAACGGATCGGTCACGGTCGATCACTCCCGACAAGGATCCCTCTCACACACCGGCTCAATACGCGACCGCACAGATCGTGCGCGTCCGGATTTTCGTCCGCTGGCAGGAACAGACCCGCCAGCGCGAA
>DASVHS010000370.1:0-16379 GCA_036382495.1 Thermoanaerobaculia bacterium
AACCAGCGCCTCCTCTTCGAAGTAACGCAGGCCCATCAGCGCCTTCTCCCCGCGACCGCGGGGAGAAGGTGGCCGAAGGCCGGATGAGGGGCTGCCAGTTGTAGACCGAGGTAGCCTCGGAGCGTGAAGCTCACTGAGTACGCGCGGGAACATCGGAAACGCCCAACGCGCGAAGAGGGAACGGTCTGGCGTTGGTTGCGCGATCGCCGTTTCGGTGAGCTGAAGTTTCGCCGCCAGCACGCGATGGCGGGTTACATTCTCGATTTCTATTGTGTGGAGATAAGACTCGCGATTGAAGTCGACGGCCGGGGACACGTCGCGGATTTTGCGCACGAAATGTATGACGTGAATCGCGATATCGAGTTGTCGAAGTTGGGAGTCACGGTCTTGCGCGTGTTGAACGAAGACGTTCGAAAGCGATCGGAGTTTGTTGCAGACCGCATTCTTGCAACGGTAGAAAAACTGGCACCCTCACCCGGCCTTCGGCCACCCTCTCCCGCACGCGGGAGAGGGCTCTGAAACTTAGCTCATCCAGTTGGTGCCGGCTTCTTTGTTCCACTTCGTCGTCATCTTCTTCGACTTCGTCCAGAACTCGATTGACGACTTGCCGGTGATGTCGCCGACTCCGAATCTTGACTCGTTCCAGCCGCCGAAGCCGAACGGCTCGCGCGGGACGGGCACGCCGACGTTCACGCCGACCATGCCGGCACTCGCGTTCTCCATCACATAACGCGCGACGCCGCCATTTTCCGTGAACACCGACGCGGCGTTTCCGTACTTCGATTTCCGTTGCACGGTCAGCGCTTCGTCAACGTCCTTCGAGCGGATGATCACCATCACCGGGCCGAACACTTCCTCCTGCGCGATGCGCATCTCCGGCCGCACATGATCGATCAGCGTGGGACCAACCCAGTACCCGTCCTTGCGAGGATGATTGCGCCCGTCCACAAGCACCTTCGCTCCCTGCTCCTCCGCCTCGGTGATGTAGCGTTCGATTCGTTGTTTCGCTTCGCGCGAAATCACCGGGCCGATCGTGATGCCGCTGATGACCGACACCATCCGCTCGATGATGTGATCGCTCTTGCCGACCGCCATCATCACCGACGCCGCCATGCATCGCTGACCGGCACAGCCCGACATCGATGCGACGACATTCGACGACGTCATGTCCGGCTCGGCGTCCGGCATCACGATCAGATGATTCTTCGCGCCGCCGAGCGCGAGCACGCGCTTGAGCGATGCGGTGCCGCGCCGGTACACGATCTTCGCCACTCGCGTCGACCCGACGAACGTGATCGCCTCGATGTCCGGATGATCACAGATCGCTTCGACTGTGGCCTGGCCGCCGTTGACGATGTTGAACACGCCGTCCGGCAATCCCGCCTCGCGCAAAATCTCCGCGAGCCGCATCGCGCTGAGCGGAACCATCTCGCTCGGTTTCAGAATCATGCAGTTGCCGAGGGCGAGGGCGTTGGGGAGGGTCCAGTTGGGGACCATGTTGGGGAAGTTGAACGGAACGATCGACGCGACCACGCCGATCGGATAGCGCTCCACGCGGCATTCAACGCCCCTGCTGACTTCGAGGACCTCGCCCGACGTGAGTTGCGGCAGCGAGCATGCGAACTCCGTCAGCTCCGCCGACTTCAAAACCTCCGCGCGTCCTTCGTTGAGAGTCTTTCCGTTTTCTTCGGAGACGAGTGCCGCGAGATCGTCGATGTTCTTCTCGAGCAGCGCTTTGTAGCGGAAGAAGACCTGCACGCGCTCCTTGATCGGCATCGCCGACCATGCCGGGAACGCTTTCTTCGCCGCCTGCACGGCGCGATCGACCTCGGTGACCCCTGACAGCGGCACGCGAGAGATCACGCTGCCGGATGCGGGGTTGGTGACGTCGATGTACTGGGAACCGTTTGCGTCGACGAACTCGCCGCCGATGTAATTCCGCACATCCGGGTACTTTGTCGCTGCACTCTGCTCGATGACGCTCATGCTTCCCTCCGGGAACCGCTGAATTTACGCCGAAGCTACAATCATCGCAATGCGATTCGAGTCGAAGCGGGATCTCTGGCTCATGGTCATTGTCCGGCTCATACCCCTCGTGCTGCTGGTCGTGATCGCCAACGTCTGGTTCCAGGTGCATCACGACGTGCGCGGGCCGATCGCCGGAGCGTTCATTCTGATCGCGTTCGAGCTCTTCTTCTTCGAGTCGATCCTGCGTTCGACGTACTACCGAATCGATGCCGGCACCCTCGTCATCCGCAGTTCCGTATTCAGCTGGCGCGTACCGATCGCGGAGATCCGCTCGATCACGCCGACGCGCAGCGCGCTGTCGTCGTCCGCCCTGTCACTGGACCGTCTTCGCATCGAGTACGGAGGCAAGGCGATCATGGTCTCGCCCGAGGATCCGAAGAGATTCATTGAAGCGTTGCGGGCAAAAAATCCCTCGATTGTCACTTGACCGTTCCGCCGCGGCGCACGCATCATGCGCGCACTGATGTCGGTCATCAAGCAACTCTTCCGAACGAAGTCGCTCGACGAGTTGATCGCGGACACGCACGAAAAGGGCCACGAGCTCAAGAAGGCTCTCGGCCCCTGGAACCTTGTCGCCCTGGGCATCGGCGCGATCATCGGCGCGGGCATCTTCGCGACGATCGGCACCGCGGCCGCGGGTGACGCGCAACGCCCCGGCGCGGGACCGGCTCTCATGATCTCGTTCGTCCTGACCGCGGTTGTCTGCGGATTCAGCGCGTTGTGCTACGCGGAGTTCGCCTCGATGGTTCCGGTCGCCGGCTCTGCCTACACATATTCGTACGCGACACTCGGCGAGCTCGTGGCGTGGATCATCGGCTGGGATCTGATGATCGAGTACGCGATCGGCAACGTCGCTGTCGCGATCTCGTGGGCGAACTACGCGAACACCCTCCTCGAAGGATTCGGCATCAAGCTCCCGGGGTGGCTGACGGTCGACTATGGGACCGCACTCTCGAAGATGCCGGCAGTCGTCGCTTCGGCGCCGCACATCTTCGGCTATCCGATCATCTTCAACATCCTCGCGGTATTCATCGTTACCGTAATCACCATCATTCTTGTCTGGGGCATCCGCGAGTCCGCGAGCTTCAACATCTGGATGGTGGGCATCAAGCTCGTAGTGCTGGCCTTCTTCGTGTTCGTCAGCTTCAAGTACGTGAAGCCGGCGAACTGGCACCCGTTTGCACCAAACGGATGGGAGGGCATCAAGACCGGCGCAGCGATCGTCTTCTTCGCGTATATCGGCTTCGACGCGGTGTCGACGACCGCGGAGGAGGCGAAGAATCCGAAACGAGACCTGCCGATCGGAATCATCGGCTCGCTGATCGTCTGCACGATCATCTACGGTGTCATCGCGGCCGTGTTTACGGGACTCATTCCGTTCGGCGCGCTCGTGAAGACGCTGTCGAGCGAACAGGCCGAGCCGCTGACGCTGGCGATGAAGTACGTGCAGATGCCCGGGTGGATGGTCGGCGTCGTCGCGTTCGGATCGGTCGTCGCGCACACGGCGGTGCTGCTCGTCTTCCAGCTGGGACAGCCGCGCATCTTCTTCGCGATGTCACGCGACGGATTGCTGCCGCAGTTCTTCGCACGTGTCCATCCGAAATTCAGGACGCCTCACGTGGCCACAATCATCACAGGGATCGGAGTCGGGGTTGCCGCGTTGTTCTCGTCGCTCGACGAGATGGTGAATCTGACGAACATCGGGACACTGTTCGCGTTCACGCTCGTCTGCATCGGCATCATCATTCTTCGCGTGAAGGACCCCGACCGCGAGCGGGGTTTCCGCGTGCCGGGCGGAACATGGCTCCTACCGGTCATCGGCGCACTTTCGTGCGTGTATCTCGCGAAGTACCTGCCATCAGAATCGTGGTGGCGGTTCGGGATCTGGCTCGCTGTAGGGATGGTGGTTTACACGACATATGGTCTGCGCGACATCGTTTATCGCGGACGTATGCGGAGAATGCCTTACTTCATCGGCACGGTCATCGTGTTTGCGTTAACGGGCGCTCTGTTGGTTGGCGTGCGCTGGTTCTGGAACCACACTCATGATGACTTTGCGGCGCGCTATTCGTTCGCCGTCGTCGCTCTTGCCGGCTTGTCGGCGCTCGGTATTCTCACAGTGCGAAGGCTTCACGACATCGACCGCCGAGGTCAGGGCTATTGGCGGTTGTGGATTCCGGTTTACAACGTCATTTTCTTCTTGTTCCTGCTTCTGAAGCCGGGAACGACAGGAGAGAATCAGTTCGATCACTTCGTCCCGAAGCGACGTCCTGTTCGAGCCTCGGACGCGCGCCCGGAATTCAATCCGGAATCGCAGCTGCCCGAGCCCGACGTGCATCACGATCGATAGGTTCAGCGTGCGTATGCGTGGTTAGAACGACTCGTCAGCGGTCGGCCCGTAAGCGATAGGCAGCGGCACATCCTGCATGCGCAGGTAGACGCCGAGCTGACCGCGGTGATGAATATGGTGGCTCATCACGAACGAGCGGAGCACGGCCGAACGCGCGCGTGTGAAGATCGTCTTCGCGCCGAACTTCAGGGTCCAGGGCATCGCCATCAGCGCGTCGGGCACGCCCTTGAGCGCTTCGCGAGCTTCTTTGATGTTCTTGTCGAAAGATTCAATGAGCGCCGCCGTCGTCGTGAATTTCGGTGCTTTCACGGAGTCATCCGGTGCGACGAGCTCGTCCCGCTTGATGACGACGCCCATCAGGCGGGGGATGTTCGCCACATGGGACGCCAGGTCGCCGAGGGTGCGGGATTTCTCGTGCGGTTTCCATGCTGCCTGTGATTCGGGAACGCGCTCGAGAAGCCTGCGCGTCGCGGCCATCTCCTGATCGAACTCGGGCAACAGCGTTTCGGCGATGGTGCTCATCGATTCTCCTTTGACCAGCTCTGCAGCTCGATGATATTTCCTTCCGGATCGCTCAGGTAGCAGAACGTGACTCTTGCGCCGGTCGCAGTCTGCAGCGTGACGATCTCGCCGACGATGCCGCCACCAGCGGCGAGCACTTCGTTGCGCGCCCGCGCGACATCGTCGACACCAAACGCGATGTGTGCGAATCCGGGCCGATTGATCACCGGCGCGTCGCCGGCCGTCGGTTCGTCGTAGCTGTAGATCTCCAGTGTCGGCCCGTCAGGTCCGAGACCCGGAAGGCGGAGGTGCAGGCCGGTCAGGTGGGCGCCGCGCAAGCCGGTGCCTGCGTCGAGATCGCGGCCGCGGTAATCGCGCTCCGGAGGAACCGGTTTGCAGTCGAAGACATCCTCATAAAAGCGCGCCAGTGCCCGCCAGTCGCGGGCGACCACATTCACATGACCGAATTTCGCGTTCACGTCTGTAAGATACGGCGATGTCAGCTGAAGCGGCGAAACGTTATCGCGTCAAATCCGGGAAACGCGTTCACCTCGACCAGATCGATCCCGACGAGACGAAGCTCGCTGGCAAGAAGGAAGCAGCCGACGAGAACGCGCAGATTCAGGAGCGCCTCACCGATCTGCAGGAACTGCTCTACGCGGAGCACAAGCACAAGATCCTGATCATCCTGCAGGGAATGGACACGTCGGGGAAGGACGGCACCGTCCGCCACGTGATGGCCGGATTCAACCCTGCCGGCGTGCACATCGTCTCGTTCAAGAAGCCGACGCAGGTCGAGGTCGAGCACGACTACCTCTGGCGCGTGCACTCGCAGGTCCCGGCGGCCGGCGAGGTCGTCGTGTTCAATCGCAGTCACTACGAGGATGTGCTCATCGTGCGCGTCCACTCGCTCGTTCCCCAGAGTGTCTGGAGCAAGCGGTACGACCAGATCAATGACTTCGAGCGGATGCTGAGCGAGAACGGCACGACGATCCTGAAGTTCTTTCTTCACATCAGTAAGGAAGAGCAGCGCGAGCGGCTCGAGGCGCGCATTCAGGACCCGGCGAAACGCTGGAAGTTTCAGCACACCGACGTCGAGGAGCGAAAGCTGTGGGACGACTACGTGGAGGCATATGAAGCTGCGCTCGAGAAAACGTCGACGGACTGGGCGCCGTGGTACATCGTCCCCGCGAACACGAAGTGGTACCGCAACTACATCGCCGGCTCGATCATCTGCCGCGCGATGGAGAAGCTGAAGATGCACTATCCGGAGCCGGATCTGTCGGACGAGAAGATCAGCTAGTCATCAGCGAACGGGTCTGATCGAGGCCAGAGCCAGTTGTTTGAAGGTCACTTTTCCTTCAGTTCGACCAGGATGAGATGGATCGTCGTGGTACCGATGTTCTCCGCCCAGTGTGTGAGCGGGTCGCGGTAGATCACGTCGCCGGCTTTGAACTCCGATTCGCTGACCTTGCCGTCTGCAGTGTGATTGCGGACCTTGCCACCTTCGATGACATATAAGACATAGCTCGGGTGCGAGTGAAGGTTTTCCTTATCTCCCGGGTTCAGGGTCGCCTCCAGCACGCGCACCCGCGCGTTCTCGAACTTGAGACGCACGGTCTTCGCGTTGACGACGAGTGGATCCTGAGCGAATGCGGCCTGGGACGAAAGCACCAGCAACCCGATGACGAGGGCGAGTTTCTTCATCACGAACCTCCTAATGACAAACCGGCAGCGAGTATAGCTCTCGCAAAGCAGCGATTGTTACAGATGCCGGCGCCAGGTTCCCTAGTCCGGCGGCTTTCCCGGCAGCAGCGGTTCCGTCGCAACCGTCTGCGCGCCGCCTTCCGTACACACCGCGTACTTCCCTTCGTACATCGACACTCCGGCGTATTCGCCCTTCGCGTTGATGATGTAGAAGCTCAGGTGGAAGTTCGGATTTCCGTTCGCCGTCTGCAATCGCTTTTCGATTGTGTTCGCCTTGATGCGCCGCAGCACGTCGAGGCCGGCGTCTTTCGGATGCATGCCGCGCCGCATGTTCTCGACGATCATGAACGAGCTGAGGTTGTACAGGTTCGCTTCGCCGCGTCCGGTCGAGCCGGCGGCGCCGACATCGCCGTCGACGTAGAGTCCCGCGCCGAGAATCGGAGAGTCGCCGACGCGGCCGGGGATCTTCCACGACAATCCGCTCGTCGTGGTTACGCCGCAGACTTCGCCCTTCGCGTTCACGCCATCGCAGTTGATCGTCCCGTACACATGCTCGCGATCGATCAATCCTTCGGCCACCATCGCTCGCCGGGCCCGGTCGCCTGCTTCCGCTCGCGTTTTCGGATCGGGGTAGTGCGACGGATCGATGCGGCGCTTCCACTCCAGCCACAACTCGCGTGAATGCGGCGTGTTCAGATCGTCCTCGATCTTGAAGCCGAGGTTGCGGGCGAAGTCCTGGGCGCCTTTGCCGACGATGAGGTGATGGTCGGTGAGATCGGCGACGGCGCGCGCGACGAGCGACGGCGTGCGCACACCTTCGATCGCCGCGACCGCACCGGCCCGCTTCTTCGGTCCATGCATACACGACGAATCGAGCTGCACGACTCCCTCGGCGTTCGGCAGTCCGCCGTAACCGACGCTGTCGTCGAGCGGATCGAGCTCGACGATGTTGACGCCGGCGATGACTGCATCGAGCACATCGCTGCCGCCAGTGATCATCGAAAATGCCTTCTCGACCGCGGTCTGCGTCCCGCCGTTCTTGAACTTGTTGCCGTTCGCGGACGAGACGACGACAGGCCTCACGCCGGATCGAATGACGCTCGGCGCCTGGGCGAACGCCGTAACCGCGGCTCCGGCAACAGCGGTGGTGGCGATGAAGTCGCGACGACTGACTTTGTTCGACATGGTGGAAAACTATCTCACGATCTCCATCTCCGCCGCGAACTCGAGCATCGACTCCGGGAGCCAGCAGTACGGCCCGGCCGGCGTGAATCCGGCGTCGAGAAAGCGGCGCCGGTACCAGGAGGCCTTGCGGCGGATCAATCCTTCCACGTCGCCGACGATCTCATCTTCGCTCGTCAGCACCTCGATGAACGCCAGCCCTCCGGTGACTCGTTCGAGCTCAGGCAGTCCGCGCTCGAGCTCGCGCTCGCCGACGTAGTGCAGGACGTCGGAGCAGACGACGAGGTCGTACGCGGATCGCACGGAACGGAGATCGCCGAACGTCCCCTTGCGGATGTTGCGCTCGCTGCCGAAGCGTTCGACCGCGTATTCGCTTGCTTCGATGCCGGTGTAATGCGCGCGCCGGCGAAGCACGCGCAGATGTTTGAACCAGGCGCCTTCACCGCAGCCGACATCGAGCACGCTTTCGATCGGACGGCGGAGGAAGTACTCCGCCGTCGTGACCGCGAGCGCGACCTTCCGGCGCACCTCGGCAAGATCGTGAACCCGGTGGGAACGACTGCGGTACCACTTGTCGAAATAGTCGCGGTCGTAACGTTTCAAGTTCGCTTTGGATTGAACTCGCCCGACTCGATGTACTGGGCCGGGATCTTGTGGAACTCGGTCACGCCGAGGCGGGCCAACTCGTCATCGGACATGTTGTCGGCGAGGATCAGGCCTTCCACCTCGCCGGATCGGCCCTCGAGCTCCCAGCCGGTCCAGATCTCGGAGTCCGTGTAGGGACGGAGAGATATTTTCTGAAGATAGCGAGCCATTTTGCGTTCTCAGATGAGCCGCGATTTTAGCATTGCGACGGACCAGCAGCCTGTTGCATTCTTAGCGCATGCAGGAGCCCGTTGGGGAAGCGACCGTACGCACGCGAGGGCGTGAGGAGCTTCTCAGCAATATCCCACTGTTCGAGTCTCTGACGAAAGAAGACCTCAGGTCGCTGGCGCGGCGGCTCGAGAACGTCGATTACCGCGACGGAGAAGTCATCTTCCGGCAGGGCGACAGCGGTTCATCGCTGTTTGTGATCGAAGAGGGCGCAGTCGAGATTTCGTACGGCGACGGGTCGGGGAAGATCGCTCTCGCTCATCTTTTCGCGGGACAGTACTTCGGCGAGCTTTCGCTGTTCGACGGTGCGCCGCGGTCGGCGACCGCAACGACAACGCGGCCGTCGCGATTCGTCCGGCTCGATCGCGATGACCTCGTCGACTTCGTCAACAAGAACCCGTCGGCGGCGCTGCGCATCATCTCGGAGATGAGTGAGCGGCTGCGGCAGACGAACGAGCTGATGTCGCGGCAGGTTTCGCGAAACGTACTGGAAGAGGCGGAGGAGCGGCTGACGATGGGTCAGCGCGTCGCCGACCGTGTGGCGAGGGTCGCCGGCTCATGGCCGTTCATCGGCGTATTCGTGCTCGTGATGTTCGTGTGGATGGGCGTGAACATCGCGCGCTTCTGGGACTTCGATGCGTATCCGTTCATCCTGCTCAACCTGGCGCTCTCGACGATCGCCGCGCTTCAGGCGCCGGTCATCATGATGAGCCAGAACCGGCAGGCGGCGAAGGACAAGCTCCTCGCCGAGAACGATTACCAGGTGAACCTCAAAGCGGAAATGGAGATCGGCGCGCTGATGCGCGGACACGCTGAAATGATGGCGCGCATCGCGCTGATCGAGCGCGCCACGACGAGACGCGCGTCCGATGCCACGGATCACGGCAGCCGCCCCATTCCCGAGCCCACGGTTCCGGGGCCTCGGGCCTCGGACTGAATCGAAGCGGCATTGCGCTTGCCACCGTGATGTGCTTTACGATATAAAGTAATGTCATGAAACGCGCTATCGCAGTCACGGAAGTGCTGTTGATATTGCCGGCCATGCTGTTCATGACTGCGCTCTTCGTACGCAATCTGCAGCCGCTGCAATATGAACCGGCTCGCACCGCCGAGCGGATCGTCATGTGGTACTCGGAGCGACCGCACGTGGGTCTCTGGGTACTGCTCATGGCGCTGCCGTTTTCGGTGCTCGTGAGTGGCTGCACCACGCTGCTGCACAGGTGGAAACACGAAGCCGGACTGCCGGAGGCGGCGCGGCAAACACTCTCGGTCATCCGAGCGCACGTGCTGACTCTGTCCGTCGCAGCCGCGACGTTGGCAGCGGCAGGCGTACTGGCGATTGTCGCCATTCACGCACTCACGGACTGACTTAAGTCTTCACGCAGACAACCAGGATCCTGGAATTCAGGCGTGTTTTGCACTCCCTACCAGCCGCCGGGCTCCACGCGCAGATAGCGCGTCGCGCGTTCCAGTGATGGCCACACGCGCGCAGATTATCAGGCGTCTGGCGGACAGGCGCAGATGTTCGGCGACTCAGGGCCTCGGACCTTAAGTTTCGACCGGCAGCTTCTCCGCCATCCAGCCCGAGGTCCCGCCGACCACGTTCGTGACGTCGGCGAAACGGTTGCGCGCGAGAATGCTGGCCGCCAGCGCTGAACGGTAGCCGCCGGCGCAGATGACGGCGATCGGTTCGTCGCGTTCGATTTCCGACATCCGGCGCGGTAGTTCGTTCAGCGGGATGTTGCGTGCGCGCGGCACATGCGCCGTTGCGAACTCGTCGGGCCGGCGAACATCGAGCACGCGCAGGTTCGCATGCGCGAGCTCGCGCGGCGTCATCTGGGGAAGTGTCGACGTGGCGTAGCCCTCGGTGGACCACGCCAGCACACCACCGTCGAGGTAGCCGATGACGTTTTCCATCCCGACGCGGGCCAGGCGCACGACTGCTTCTCTGGAGCGATCGGCTCCGTCGGCGACGATCACCAGATCTTCCGACGGCGACAGCAGAGTTCCGCACCACGACGCGAATTGTCCGCCAAGGCCGATGTTGATCGCGCCGCCGATGTGACCGGCGCCGAATGCGTCACCGTCACGCACATCGAGGATCACCACGCCGCGATGCAACGCTGATTTCACCGTGCGCGGTGCGAGCGCTTCCGCTTTCACATCGCCGATGGCACGCGCACCTTGCCGGTTGATTTCCGCGTCGCGTGCAAAATACGGCGGCGCCTCGGGGAGATCCGTGGTCATCAGCGAGACGAACTCGTCTCGCGACATCGGGCGTAACGCGTAGTTGTTCTTCCGCTGCACGCCGATCGTCGACGACGTTTCGCGCGAGATGTTGCGGCCGCACGCGGAGCCGGCGCCATGAGCCGGCCACACCTCGACTTCGTCGCCGAGCTCGAGCAGCTTGCCGTGGAGCGAGTCGTACAGCATCGCCGCCATCGACTGCGGCGTGTAGCCCTTCGCGCCGGCAAGATCGGGCCTCCCGACGTCGCCGATGAACAGCGTGTCACCCGTCAGCACTTTGACCGGCGTGCCTCTGTCGATGACGAGCCAGGAGATGCTTTCCGGCGTGTGCCCGGGTGTTTCCATCGCGCGCAACTCGACGTCGCCAATGCGAAGAGCGTCGCGATCACGAACGCCGCGATGCGCGAACTGCACACCGGCCGCCGCACCGATCACGATCTCCGCGCCGGTGCGGTCCGCAAGCTCGCGATGACCACTGACGAAATCGGCGTGAAGATGCGTCTCGATCACGTATCGGATTTTCAGTCCGCGCTTGTCCGCCTCAGCGATGTACTGATCGACGTCGCGCTGCGGATCGACGATCGCCGCTTCACCGTTCGAGCCGATCAGATACGACGCATGTGCCAGGCAGTCAAGGTAGAACTGGTGGAATTCCACGGTCAGGGATTGAGCAGTTTTTTGCGCTCTGTGCTCTCGATCGCGAGACCTTCCCGCTTCTCGAAGTCGTCGAGCGCCTGATCGGCCAGCGCGCGTTGCTCTTCCTCTTTCATGATGAAGTCCGTCGTGGTCATGGTGTCGCGCGCGACGCGCGCCCGTCCTGCAGCCTTCCCTCGCTCCTCGGCAACCATGGCCTCGAGACGATTGAGGGTGTCGCCCGATCCGCCGATCTGACCGACCATGCCGGCCGCCATCTCGGTCAGTTCCGCCGTGGCACGCTTGATCTTGAGATCGTCGATCGACTGCTTCAGCGTCTCGAGCTTCGCCTGCGCCGCGCGCATCGCGATATCGCGCGCCTTCAGCAGCTCGCGATACGTTTTGTCTGCCTGTTCGACCTGCGTGCGGTTCTCGGTGAGCTCGCGTTGAACGGTCTGAAGCCGCAACGCGTACTGGGCCGCGGAGTCGCGGTTGCCGGCGCGCAGGTTCGCGGTCGCTTTGGCGCGGAGATCGCGTTCATCGACTTCGAGCTTGCGCACTTGCGCCATCAAACGTTCGCAGAGACCGGCGTGCGCCGCGAGTCCGTCGTTATAGTTCGAGATCTGCCTGCGCAGATTTTCCTTCTCCACTTCCAGGAGCGCCTCGGGGTTTCGTCGTTCGAAACCGGAGACGAACAATCCGAAGAAGCCGCGGAGGAGGTTTCGAATTCGGCTGAGCATGGGGACATTTTGTCATCCTGAGCGCCGAAGAGCGCGAGGGATCTGGGGGCGGCGCTCCGCGGTCCCGCCCAGATTCCTCGCCGTCTTCGCGGCTCAGAATGACGTGTTGACATTACCGCCAGAGCACACTTATATTCTCGCCAAACAAACAAACCGACCGGTCGGCCGGTAAATCGAGGGGGATTCGATGGTTCGTCGTCCACTGCCGTTTGTCTGCCTGATTCTCGCCTGTTTTCTAGCAGTTCCGCTGATCGCGCAGGTCGACAAGGCGTCGATCGAAGTGGTCGCGCTCGATCAATCCAAGGCGCCCCTGCCAGGAGTCACGGTCACGGTGGCGAGGCCGGAAACCGGCTTCGAGAACGTGGGCGTCACTGACGCGGCGGGCCTGGCGCGTTTCTCCGCGCTGACGCCCGGCGAATATCAGGTGCGCTTCAATCTCGAAGGTTTCGCGCCGGTGAAAGACTCGAAGGTCGTGCTTCGCATCGGCGAAAACGCGCGCGTCGCGGTCGAGATGCGGGCGTCGGCGAGCGAGACGATCACGGTCGCTGCTGACGCGCCGGTCGTCGACGTGCACAAGACCGACGGTTCGACGAACATCCTGCCCGAGCAGATCGAATCGCTGCCGACGGCCGATCGCGACTTCCAGCGACTGGCGTTCATCGCGCCCGGTGTCGAGCGCGAGCGCGGCGGGTTTCGCTTCATCAACGGCGGTCCGGTCGTCGGCTCGGGCGGAAACGCATCGCAGGCGACGATCCTCGTCAACGGCGTCGATCTCACCGATCAGGTCAACGGTCTCTCGCGCGCGCGTTTCTCGCAGGACGCCGTCCGCGAGTTCCGCGTGATCACCGATCGCTTCGACACCGAGATCGGCGGATCGTCCGGCGGGGCGATGTCGATCATCACAAAATCAGGCACGAATAACATACACGGTAATGTATTCGGATTCTTCCGCGACGCGTCCCTTCGCAGCGAGGGCGCGCTCGACCTGCAGAAGAACAACGACTACTCGCGCCATCAGCTCGGCTTCACCCTGGGCGGTCCGCTCGTCCGCGACAAGTTGTTCTACTTCGGCTCGGTCGAGCAGATCAACGAACACAACATCGTCCTGTTCCGGCCTGGTGGCGCGTACGCGAACCGGGCCGCGGACATCTCGCATCCGTTCGATCAGACGCTGCTGTTCGGAAGCCTCGACACGAACATCAATCCGCAGACGACGGGCGGTTTCAAGGCCGTCTACGAGAAGTACACCGAGGACAACTTCCGGGTCGGCGGTGTGGCGGATCAGTCGTATGGTCAGACGCTCGAGCGCCGCAACTGGAACACGACGTTCGAGAACAACTGGTCGATGTCGGCCAACTCGCAGAATGAGGCGCGCCTCCAGTACGGAACGCGGCGCTTCTTCGAGCCGACGAACTCCAACACGGTCGCCCAATGGTTCTCCAGCGGCAATACGCTCATGACCGGCGGCAACATCCTCGGCGACCTCCTCGGCAGCGGGAGCACATGGGAGGTCCGCGACACATGGCATCAGCACCTCTCCATGGGCCGCAGCGCTCACGACTTGAAAGCCGGCGTCTCGTATCAGCACGTTCACGAGCGCTTCCGCCTCGACACGTACCAGAATGGCCTGTTCATCTATGTCACGGACACGACCGCGCTCCCGCTCGCGTATGCGTACGGCGTGGGGTCATCCGACGTCACCACGAGCACGAACATCGTCGGCGGCTTCCTCGAAGACGCCTGGCATCCGTCGAACAAGCTGCTCGTGAATCTCGGCGTTCGCTACGACCTCGACACGAACGGCAACAACCCCGGGTTCACGCATCCGCTCATCACGAAGCCGCGTCCGCGCGATACGAACAATTACCAGCCGCGCGCATCGTTCAGCTACGACGTTCTCGGCAATGGGACTCAGGTCGTACGCGGCGGTGTGGGCAAGTTCATCGGCCGCTTCCTTCTCGTTCCGGCGCTGAGCGAGCTGCAGCAGAACGGCGTGACCGGCCGTGTGACGTACACGCGCATCAACGGCGCACTGTTCGGCATTCCGGCGCTTGCGCTCGATCCAAACAATCCGACGACGACCGGCATCGTGTCGAAGCCTGCAATCACTCTTCTGGCACCCGACTACAAAGCGCCGGAGTCGAATCAGGCATCCCTCGGATACACGATGAAGCTCGGCGCGTCGCGGATGTTCCTCGACTCCGAAGCGATCTACGTCAAAGGATCGAATGAGATTGTCGTCCGGGACGTGAACTGGAGCGGCAACGCCACGCGCACGCGTCCGTTCACGCAGTACGACCAGGTCAACATGTACACGAACGACGGCCATTCGAAGTACACGGCCCTCGTGCTTGCGCTCAACGGAAACGTCCGCCAGAGCGATCTGCTGACTGCGTCGGTCACCCTCGCGAACAAGAAGAACATCAGCGACGACTTCAGCCCCGACTTCCCGACCGGTTACCCGAATGATCCGGCGAACATCGAAGCCGAATACGGACGCGGTCGCGGCGACGAGCGTTATCGCGTCGTTCTCAGCGGTGTGTTCCATCTGCCGATGGGCTTCCTCATCTCCCCGATTTACGAATATGGTTCGGGTCAGCCGTGGACGCATCGTATTGGCTACGACTTCAACGGCGACGGCAAGAACTCCGATCGCCCCGTTGGTGTCGGCCGCAACACGATGGACGGCCCAGCGTTCCGCCAGCTTTCTCTTCGTCTGACGAAGGGCTTCAACATCGGCGGACTCGGCGCGGTCGAAGCGATCGCGGAAGCATTCAACGTAACGAATGTGACGAACTACGACGTGCAGTCGATCAACGGTGGCGAGTTCCTGAGCGGACCGACTGCCGCGAGTCCGAATGCGGTTGCCGTTCGCAATCCGCGTTACGGTCAGTTCAGCGCCACGCTGCCCGCGCGCGAGTTCCAGCTGGGACTCAGGTGGGTGTTCTGACGCGCCGATGGATCTCAACCTCAAAGATAAAGTCGTGATCGTGACAGGTGGTGCGGCCGGGATCGGCCGCGCCACCGCGCAACGATTCGAGGCCGAAGGCGCGCGCGTCGTCGTGTGGGACGTGCCGCAGGTCGACGTCACGAAGGCCGATGTCGTGAAGCGGGCGGCCGACGACGTGATCGCGAAGCACGGCCGCATCGACGTTCTGGTGAACAACGCAGGCATTCTGCGCGACTCGCAGCTCGTGAAGTGGAAGGACGGGAGCGTGGCCTCGATGATGGACGACGCGACGTTTGACGCGGTCATCAACGTCAACCTGCGAGGCGTGTTTCTCTGCACGCGCGCGGTCGTGCCGCACATGATCAAGGCGAACCGCGGCGTCGTGCTCAACGCGTCGTCGATCGTCGGCCTGTACGGCAACTTCGGGCAGACGAACTACGCGGCGACGAAGGCGGGCGTGATCAGTTTCACGAAGACGTGGTCGCGCGAGCTCGGCAAGTACAACATCCGTGTCAACGCCGTCGCGCCGGGATTCATCGCGACGGACATGGTGAAGGCGATGCCGCCGAAGGTGCTCGAGTCGATGGCGTCGCACACGCCGCTCGGAAAGATGGGTGAGCCGGACGACATCGCGAACGCGTACGTCTGGCTCGCGTCGGACGCGGCGAAGTTCGTGAGTGGTGCGGTGCTGTCGGTCGATGGAGGACTGGTCCTTGGCACGTAACGGCCAGCCGTCCTACGCGAAGATCGTCGCGACCGGCGCGTACCTCCCGGAGATCGAGATTACGAACGACATGCTTCGCGCACGCTTCAACGGCAAGGTGCCGGAGTTCGTCGACAAGATGGAAGCGTCGAGCGGAATCCAGTCGCGATGGTATGCGCCCGAGGACTGGGCCGCATCCGATCTTGCGGAACGCGCGGCGCGCCAGGCGCTGGAGCGCGCCGGCAAGAAACCGGAAGACGTCGACCTCATCATTCTCGGCACCGATTCCCCGGACTACATCACGCCGGCGACCTCGGTGGTGCTGCAGCACAAGATGGGGGCGAAGCACGCCGGCACGTTCGATGTCGGCTGCGCCTGCGCCTCGTTTCCTACCGCGTTTACCTCGGCTGCCGGAATGATGGCCACGAATCCCTACCTGAAGACGGTGATCGTGATCGGCGTCTA
>DASVHS010000371.1:0-6913 GCA_036382495.1 Thermoanaerobaculia bacterium
TTGACGACTCGTTCGCCGTCACTGCGCGGGTCGCGGATCAGGTAATCGGACTTCACGATTTCGCCGCGAAGCGCGCGGATCGACGGAAGCTCGTCCGGACCGAGCAGACTTCCATCGACGTATCGGTGAGCGTTGGTGCGGATGCGGCCCTCCGGATCGGGTGAATGGGCGATGTTCGGATTTTTCTGCGCCGCGGCGTTCAATCGCTCGAGACGGCCATTCGCATCGTAGATCGCGGCAGACTCGGGGATCTGATCGAGAATCGCATTGATCTTCGCGATCTCGCGGACCGCCCGCTCGTGAATGAGCGTGTTGTTCAGCGCGATGGTTGCGTAGCGTCCAATCTCGTTGAAGAGATCGATTTCTTCAGCGGTCCAGATGCGCGGACTGCTGCTTTGATGCAGACCGAACGCCCACGCCGGATCGCCTGCCGGCTGCAGGATCTGCACGAGCTCCGAGCGGACGGCAAAACGGGTGACAACGTCGGGGTCGAGATCATCGTCACCTTCGATCACGGCGACGGGACGTCCCGTGGCCAATGCGCGCCGGATCAGATTCCTGGAGTTCGCAAGCGGAACAGGTCCGGTGTCATCGGTTTGAGGGCAGTCGGGACCGTTCGACGAAAAGATCACTTTCGCGAACTCGGCCTCCTCGGTCACGGGACGGATGAGCCACGCACGGTCCGCGCGAAACTCCTCGCGCGTGATGGTCACCATTCGCCGGACGACTTCGCGCAGGTCGAGGGTGGCCGTGAACGACTCGAGGATCGCCGACAGGAATCGATAACGCCCTTCGGCGGATAACGGACTTTCAGTGCGGCCGAGCGGGTGGAGCATTAGACGGCGACCACCGGAATGTTCTGCATGGGCATTCGCGTCTGCCGACGATCGAGTGACGACGCATGCTACCAGACAAATTTGCACGAGTTGGAAGGTGGACGGATGCATCTCTCCATACAATGGAGAGCATGCCCAAACGGTCTTTCGACGAGCTCGTCAGTCTCATGAAAACCCTTCGCGGCCCGGACGGTTGTCCGTGGGATCGGAAGCAGAGTCTGCCGGACCTCAAGCCATTCGTGATCGAGGAAGCGTACGAGGTCGTCGACGCAATCGATCGCGATGACCGGCGCGCACTGATGGAGGAGGTCGGCGATCTCCTGCTCGAGTCCGTCTTCATCGGCGAGATCACGCGCGAGGAGGGGTCGTTCGACATCTACGACTCCATCACGGCGATTCACGACAAGCTGGTGCGTCGTCATCCGCACGTCTTTGCCGACGTCGAGGCGAACGACGCCGAGCAGGTGCTCGTCAACTGGGAGAAGCAGAAAAACGAGGAGCGCAAGGCTGAGAACAAGAGCGTACTGTCGGGTGTGCCGGCCGCACTACCCGCTCTGCTCAAGGCTTCGCGGCTGACCGAAAAGGCCGCGCGGGTCGGCTTCGACTGGCGCAGGACCGACGATGTGTTCGACAAGCTCGACGAAGAGATCGCCGAGTTGCGCGAAGCGGTGCAGGGCGGTGATCCGGCGAGGATCGAGGACGAGATGGGCGACCTCCTGTTCACGATCGCGAACATCGCACGCAAGTCGGGCGTCAATCCCGAAGAAGCATTGCAGTCGACGAATCGGAAGTTCATGCGGCGCTTCGAGTCGATGGAGACATCGGTGCGCGCGACCGGCCGCAACCTCGATCAGCTCACGCTCGAAGAAATGGACGCGCTCTGGAACGCTGCCAAAGTCGCGGAGCGCAAATGAAGTTCTGGTTCGCCGCTCTGACGGTGCTCGTGCTGATGATCGTTGTGATGCACGACGTTGCCAGCGAGCCGCGCGACTCGTACAGCGCACAAACGGCGATCGCGGCAATCGACCAGTACCGGGCGCACGTGTCGCCACACCTGCGCGGCATCGTTGTCTGCCGCTTCACGCCGACCTGTTCCGCGTACGGGCGCGAAGCGATCCGGAAGTATGGTTTCGCCGTCGGCGGATGGCGCGCGGCAAAGCGGATCGCGCGATGCGGACCCTGGACGAAGATGGGAACAGTCGACTATCCCTAGATGAGCGTTTCTTCAGCACTCGGACACAGCTCGTTCAACCGGCACTCGCTGCACTTCGGTTTTCGTGCGATGCAGATTGCGCGTCCGTGGTCGATCAATCGATGAGAGAAGCTCGTCCACTCTTTCTTCGGGATGAGCAGCATCAGGTCCTGTTCGATCTTCTCGGCTTCCGAATTCGAAGTGAGGCCGAGGCGGCCGGAGACGCGGGTGACGTGAGTGTCGACGACGATGCCGACCGGCGTCTTGAGTGCGTTCGACAACACGACGTTCGCGGTCTTGCGTCCCACTCCGGGAAGCGCCGTCAGCTCCTCCATCGTGCCCGGTACCTCGCCGGCGTGGCGCTCCATGATTGCCTTTCCGACACCGATCACGGCTTTCGCCTTGTTTCGAAAAAAGCCGGTCTGGCGAACGTCCTTCTCCATTTCCGGCTGTGACGCGCTCGCGAACTGGGCCGGACCGGGATACTTGCGGAACAGCGACTTCGTGACGATGTTCACGCGTACGTCGGTGCTTTGCGCGGAGAGGATCGTGGCGATGAGCAGCTCGAACGGGTTGGTGAAGTCGAGCGAGCACTTCGCCTTCGGATACATCCGCTTCAATCGGGAAACGATTTCGAGGGCACGCTCCTGCTTCTTCGTCACGGGACGATTCTGTCATTCCGAGCCGCGAAGACGGCGAGGAATCTGGGCGGCGGAACCGCGCTCCACCGCCCAGATTCCTCGCCCTCTTCGGCGCTCGGAATGACGAGAGTAGAATTTGCCGCGCGATGACTGCCACCCTCCACGAACCGCGTGTCGTCCGCTCGCCGCGCGGCACGAAGATCTCGTGTCTGGGATGGCAGCAGGAAGCGGCGCTGCGGATGCTGATGAACAACCTCGACCCCGAGGTTGCCGAGCGTCCGGAGCAGCTGATCGTCTACGGCGGGATCGGGAAGGCCGCGCGCAACTGGGAGTGCTACGACGCGATCGTCGCCACGCTCAAGCGTCTGAAGAATGACGAGACGCTGCTCGTCCAGTCCGGAAAACCCGTCGGCGTCTTTCGGACGAACGAGAACGCGCCGCGCGTTCTCATCGCCAACGCGAATCTCGTGCCGCACTGGGGCACGTGGGATGAGTTCCGCCGGCTCGATGCGCTCGGGCTGACGATGTACGGGCAGATGACCGCGGGCTCGTGGATCTACATCGGCACGCAGGGCATCCTTCAAGGCACGTACGAATGTCTTGCCGCGATCGGGCGGCAGCGCTTCGACAACACGCTGCGAGGCAAACTCGTCGTGACGGCAGGGCTGGGCGGGATGGGCGGCGCGCAGCCGCTGGCCGCGACGATGAACGAAGGCACCGCGCTGATCGCGGAAGTCGATCGCTCGCGAATTCAGCGCCGGCTCGACAAACGGTACCTGGACGAGGAAGCGCCGTCGCTCGACGCAGCGATCCAACGCGCGATCGAAGCGCGCGACGCGGGCGAAGCGGTCTCGATCGGCGTCGTCGCGAATGCGGTCGATCTCCTCGAGGCGTTGATCAAACGCAACATCGTGCCCGACGTAGTGACCGATCAGACGTCCGCGCACGACGAACTGCAGGGGTACGTGCCCGCGGACATGTCGTACGAGCATGCCATCGCGCTACGCGAGTCCGATCCGCAAAAGTACGTTGCGCGATCGTACGAGACGATGGCGCGGCACATGCGCGCGCTGATCGAGCTGCAGCGCCGCGGCGCGACGACGTTCGACTACGGCAACAACCTGCGCGGCCAGGCACTGAAGGCCGGCGTGACCAACGCGTTCGACGTCGGTGGCTTCGTTCCGCTGTTCATCCGTCCACTGTTCTGCGAAGGCAAAGGTCCGTTCCGCTGGGCGGCGTTGTCGGGTGATCCGAACGACATCTACGTCACCGACGAAGAAATCCTCACATTATTTCCACACGATAAAGCATTACATCGCTGGATCGGCATGGCCCAGAAGCGCGTCGAGTTCCAGGGACTGCCCGCACGGATCTGCTGGCTCGGGTACGGCGAGCGTGACAAGGCCGGACTCCTGTTCAATCGTCTCGTCGCCGAGAAGCGAGTGTCAGCGCCGATCGTCATCGGCCGCGATCATCTCGACGCCGGTTCCGTCGCTTCCCCGAACCGGGAAACCGAGGGGATGAAGGATGGGTCGGATGCGATTGCCGACTGGCCCATTCTCAACGCGCTGTTGAACGCGTCATCGGGCGCGACGTGGGTCTCTCTTCATCACGGCGGCGGCGTCGGCATCGGGTATTCCATTCACGCCGGTATGGTTATTGTTGCCGACGGAACCCCCGCTGCCGCGGAACGGCTCGCTCGTGTTCTAATCAACGACCCCGGAACCGGTGTCATGCGTCACGCAGACGCCGGGTACGAGGAAGCGCAGCGCGTCGCAAGCGAGCGCGGCGTTGACCTTCCCATGATTCGACCGGCTCGATAGCTGCAGCAATACCCTCGATCAACCCCCTGTTATTGATAGTATGCAGAGAGCAGTCCCCCCAACTGGAGGTTTAGTGAAAGAAGCCGCATTGAAAAAAGACTGGGTTAATATCGCCTTTCTCACCCTCACCCCGGTCATCGGAATCCTCGGCACCGCGCTTTGGACGTGGCATACCGGACTTCATCTATGGATGCCGCTGCTCCTTCTGGGCATGTACCTGGCCGTCGGGATCTCGATCTGCGCGGGCTATCACCGCTTCTTCTCACACAAGACCTACGAGGCATCGCCGATTCTTCAGTCATTCTTCGCATTCTTCGGGGCTCTGGCTGCCGAGAATTCGATCCTGTGGTGGTCCTCCGCTCATCGCGTCCATCACAAATATCAGGACAAGGATTGGGATCCGTACAACATCCGCCGCGGATTCTGGTGGGCGCACATTGTCTGGATCTTCTACAAGCCGGTCGCGAACCCGAATCAGTTCGATAACGCGCCGGATCTTCTGGCGAACCCGATCGTCATGTGGCAGAACCGCTGGAAGAACGCGATCATGATCGTCGGCGGCTTCGGCATCCCGACGCTGATCGGCGCGATGTTCGGCAATCCGATCGCCGGGCTTCTCTGGGGCGGCTTCCTCCGCATCGTCGTCATCCATCACACGACGTTCTTCGTCAACTCGCTCGCGCACACGCTCGGTGAGCCGACTTACAACGCCGACGCTTCCGCCCGCGACAACTGGTTCGTGGCGCTCCTCACCCTCGGCGAGGGATATCACAGCTTCCATCACCGCTTCCCCTCCGACTTCCGCAACGGGATCCGCTGGTATCACTGGGATCCTGCGAAATGGTTCATCGGCACCGCTCGCGCGATGGGTCTGGCGACCGAACTGCGCTCGGTGACGCCGCCGCAGATCGAGCAGGCTCGTTTGAGCGCGGCGCTCAAGCTCGTCGAGCCGAAGATCGAAGCCGCGAACGGTCATCTCGCCGAAGAAGTGCGGGCGAGGATCAAGGACGCCGTCGATCATCTCGAGATCGCAGTGGCACTCTGGCGTCAACACGCCGAAGAGCGTGCGGCGGGTGTCTCGAAGCGCTGGCGCGAAACACGGCGTCGTGCTCAGGAATCCGTTCGCGAGTCGCGCCGGCACTGGAAAGATGCCGTGCGCATGATGGCGCAACTCCCCGAATTCGCCTGATTCAGTTCTTCACACCGAGACGGCGCAGCGCCCGCTGCGCCGTCTTCGCAAGTCGCGGAAACGCGCAACCCTGCGCCGCGACCTCCTGGTACAACTCGATCGCGCCCGCATTCTCTCCAGCCGAGGCTTTCGCGCCGGCCCGATCGAGCATCGCGTTGAGAGCAGCCTCGCGCGAATCGAACGCCTGACGCACCATCGCTTCGACTGAGCCCGCGTTCAACACGCCGGCGTCCGCGAGAACGCGCGCGACTTCCTTCTCGTCCTCGCATAACACCGCGAGCGGCACACCATCACCGACGCGGAGCTTCTCGAGCATCGAAGCGTCGTCAGCGCGCACGACGTCCATGCCGATGCAGCGACCTGCGTAAAGCGTCAGTCGCTGCGACGTGATGAGCTCGGAATGGCGCATCTCCTCCGGTGAGGTCGGAATCCAGAACAGGATGAACGCTTTCCTGGCGGGCTCCGCGCCCGGCTCGAGGACCTTCCACGGGACGAACGACATCTGGCTGGCCGCTGCATGCAATCGCACGCAGAGGACCAGCGTGAGGGCCACCATTCCGGCAAATCGGATGGGTGCGCGCATGTCTCTCTCTCGGAAGCGCGGGGATTATATCGAGGTCGCGTCCGTGTCCATGTCGCGTCATGGCTCGCCTACTTCGTGTACCTGCTGTACATCCGCCGTTACTTCGCGCTGCAGACGGAGCCACGAACGCGGCGCGATGATTCGCCGCCTCGCCTCACTTGACGTTTTCCGGGTAGAACGCGACCTTGCTGTTCGCGCGTAGTTCGTTCGTCAACCGAGTCACCGCTCCCATGAGATCCGCGCTGTGCTGCGCGATCAGGAATTCGCGGAGATCGGTCCTGACATCTTCGAAAGGCTGCGTGCCGGCGGGTTTTGTCGCCTCGACAAAGATCAGGTGATAGCCGAACTGGCTCTCAACGATGCCGCTGATTGTCATCGGCGCCATGTTGAACGCCGCGTCCTCAAAGTTCTTGTCGAGAGTTCCGCGCGCGACCCAGCCGAGGTCGCCGCCGGATTGTGCGACGCCGTCGTCGGAGTATTTGCGTGCCGCCGCGGTGAATCGCGAGAGCAGAATCTGCTTCGCCTCGGGCGACGGGTCGCGGAGAGAAGGCGCGCCGGCGCGGATCTCGGTGGCGGCGCGCTTGATCAAGTCCATCGCTTCCGGCTTCGACTTGTTGTCAAAGCTGATGATGATGTGCCGGACCTTCGC
>DASVHS010000372.1:0-3622 GCA_036382495.1 Thermoanaerobaculia bacterium
GCGTGTTCGCGCTCGCCGATCAAATGCGCAGCTCGGCGTTGTCGGTGCCGAGCAACATCGCGGAAGGCAACGGGCGTTGGAGCAGTCTCGAATATCGTCAATTTGTGCGCCAGGCGCGCGGATCAACTATGGAGCTCGAGACTCAGATCATTTTCGCGAGGCGCCGAAAGCTGATAGCCGAGTCAGTTGAGGCAGAGTTGCTTCGACGGACCGCGGAGGTGGCGCGTTTGATCAACGGGTTGCTCAGATACCTGAGCAAACGCGCTCAGAAGACTCCTGCGATCCGCGATCCGCGATCTGCGATCTAGTGCTGAGCCCACGGCGGCGTCTTTGACTGAGAGTCACTGCCGTTGGCCGCGGCTTTGTCAGCGGTGACGAGTTGCTTGCGGATGGAGCCGAGGATCTTGGAGTCGGTGGCGGCGGCGAGGTCGGTTAGCTTCTGGCGGTCGCTGTAGCCGTTGAACGCGATGACGAAGCGGTCGATGCGGAACGCTACGGCGCGGCCGAGGTATTTGTCTTCGGCGGTGAAGTTGTCTTCGCCGAGGTTGTCGATCGGGTCGGTGAGTTTGCCGTTGCGGACGTAGAGGTTGCGATAGGCGGCGAGGATCGTTCCCGCTGCGTTCTTGTTGGCGGAGGGGATGATCAGACCATCCAGCTTGTCTCCGTTGACGTTGAACGAGGCCTGAAACGAGTTCGCCAGGATTCCTTCCCCGAAACCGGCTTCGGCCGAGTAACGCTCGCTATTCGGGATGCGGGTGTCGTTCGGAAAGAAGTTGAAGACCGCGGGCTTCGATGGCGCGGCGGGCATCCGCTCGGCGACGAAGCTGACGAGTTTCTTCACGACGTCCGGGCTGGTGCCGCCGGTGATCACCCGAACATAAAACGGTCCGCGCCACAGATGGACGGCGTGTTTCGTCACGAACGCTTCATTGGCGATATCGATGAACTGAATGTTGTCGGTCTTGCGCGTTGAATACGCGCCGAACGCTTTCACGAAATCGGGGAAGCGGTAGATCTCGACCGTCGCGAAGCCGTCGCCGGCCATCGCGGTGTAGTTGCCGATCGTACCGTCGAGAACGTCGTACTTTGCGAAATGGTCGGCGTCCTGGTCGAGGTAGCGGTCGAGACGATCGGCGGGGATGACGATCGGGTCCTGCTCGAGACGCCATCCGTTCGCTTCCTGCTGTCGCGGGAGGAACTGCAGGCTCGGTGACTCGATGTTCGTGAAGCCTTCGTCGAGCGACGGCGGCGGAGGGAGCGCGACCGCCCGGCGCGTATTGCCACCGCACGATGCGAGCAGGATCGACGCGGCTACGAGCGCGAGAGCGACTGGAGAAACTCGAGCGTCACGCGAACGCCCGCTCCGGTCGCGCCTTTCGGATCGCGTCCGTTGTCGTGCTCCGCATACGCCGTCCCCGCGATATCGAGGTGAGCCCAGGATGGACAATCGACAAACTCCTTCAGGAAAACCGCGGCGCTGACCGCCCCTCCCCATCGCCCACCCGAGTTCTTCACATCTGCCCACTCGCTGCGGATCAGATCCTTGTACTCGTCCCAGGCAGGCATTCGCCAGAGGCGCTCACCGACGCGTTCTCCACTCTCAATCAACTTCCGAGCCAGCTCATCGTCATTCGAGAAGAGGCCTGTTGCTTCGCCCGCCAGCGCCACGACGATGGCGCCGGTCAGCGTCGCGAAGTCGAGCAAGTGGTCAGGCTTCAGCTTCGACGCGTAATGCAGCGCGTCCCCGAGGATCATGCGGCCTTCCGCGTCAGTGTTCACGATCTCGACGGTCTTGCCGTTCATCATCGTGATGATCTCGCCGGGTTTGTACGCGCTCCCGCTCGGCAGGTTGTCGGTCGACGGGATGCAGCCGGTGATCCTGACCGGAACCTCGAGCCGTGCCGCCGCTTCGATGATGCCGATGACGGCGGCGGCGCCGCACATGTCGAACTTCATCTCTTCCATCTTTTCCGCGGGTTTGATCGAGATGCCGCCGGAATCGAACGTGATCCCTTTCCCCACCAGCGCCACATGTTTCTTCGCCTTCCTCGGCGAATACTCCATGACGACGAAACGCGGCTCTTCGACGGATCCGCGATTGACGGCGATGAGGCCGCCCATCTTCATCTTCTCGATCTCGCGGCGGCCGTACACCGTGCACTTCACTCCGACGCTCTTCGCCACTTCTTCGGCGCGTTCGGCGAGCCGCGTCGCGGTGATGACGTTCGAAGGCGCGTTGCCGAGGTCGCGGACGGTGCGGACGGCGTCGCTGATCGATGTCGCTTCGTCCTGGATGACACGGATGCGTTTGTTGCTGATGGAGGCCGGCGGGATCAGGATCGCGTCGATCGTGATGCGCTTCTCGTCCTTCTTCTCGGTCTTGAACGTCTCGTACTTGTAATCCGAGTGGGCGAGGAGCGACGCGAACATCGTCGTCGAAGCTTCCGGATCGCTTTCCGGGAGCGCGGCGGCGACGGCGACGGCGATCGACCGGTCGCGCTGTTTCTGCGCGATCTTTGCGGCGGTTGCGAAGCCGGACTTCATGCAGCGGATCGAGACGTCCTTCCCGAGCCCGATGAGCGTGACTTTCCGCGGTGTTTCGTGGAGCACCGTGATCGTCTCGTCGGAGCGTCCTTCGAACTTCGAACGTGCCTTGATGTCGCTGGCGATGCGGCTGATCGCGTCGGGCAGGTCGCCGTCCGCCTTCTCGGGAGTCAGGATGAAGAGATGGTCGATCTTCGAGAGTTTCGGGTCGCGGGCGATTTCCACGTTCATGGCGCGCGAATCTTAAGGCAGATCGCGGATCGCGGATCGCAGATCGCAGGGCGCCTCTACTGCGATCCGCGATCTGCGATCTGCGATCCATGAGCTGGCGCGCGATCTGCGATCTAATATGGGTGATGGCTTACCGCGTCCTGGTGGTTGACGACGAGACCGCGATCCGCGAGGCGATCCGGATGACCCTCGAATACGAGGGTTACAAGATCGAGGAGGCGCGATCCGGGCAGGACGCGATCGACAAGGCGACGAGAGTCGACTACGACGCGATCCTGCTCGATATCAAGATGCCTGTGCTCGACGGCATCGAAGTCCTCGAGAACCTGAAAGAGCACAAAGTGAAGTCGCCGGTCGTGATGGTGTCGGGTCACGGCGACGTGCACACCGCGGTGGAGTGCACGAAGCGCGGCGCGTTCGACTTCCTGGAGAAGCCGCTCAACCGCGACAAGTTGCTGCTGACGGTCCGCAACGCGGTCCGGCTGCGCACCGTTGAAGAAGAGAACACCGAACTGAAGTCGCGGGCGGAGAAGGAGTATCAGCTCGTCGGCGACGCCGCGCAGATGCGCGATTTGAAGTCGCAGATCGAGCGTGCCGCGCCGACGAAGGCCACGGTGCTGATCACCGGTGAGTCGGGAACCGGCAAGGAGCTCGTGGCGCGCGAGATCCACCGGCGCTCGTCACGTTCGTCCATGCCATTCATTCAGGTCAACTGCGCGGCGATTCCCGAGGAGCTGATCGAGTCGGAGTTGTTCGGACATGAGAAGGGATCGTTCACCGGAGCCGTGCGCAAGCAGACGGGAAAATTCGTCGCCGCGGACGGCGGAACGATCTTCCTCGACGAAGT
>DASVHS010000373.1:0-7987 GCA_036382495.1 Thermoanaerobaculia bacterium
GATCGGGTTCACGAACAAGCCGCTCGAGGTCACGATCGAGAAAAAAGGCTCGCATCCGGAGATCTGGGTTCGTTCGCCGTACGACGCTTACGGCGACGTTGTCGCCGCGCCCGCGAAGAAGTAGTGCATGTCATCCCGAGCGGGAGCGAGGGACCTTGGCGGGCGGAAGGCCGGCCTCCCCATCCCCCGGGTCCCTCGCTCACGCTCGGGATGACATCGCGATCAGCTCACCTTCGCCAGCAACTCGACGGCCTGCGGCTTCTTCTCGTATCGCACGTCCGACGCTGCGATCTTCTCGAGATACGCGCGGGCCTGCACGCGGTCGTTCCGCTTCAGGTGTGACCGGGCGATCCAGAAGAACGTGTCGATGACGTACTCGTTCTCGCTGAACTTATGTCCCTGGATGGCGCGCTCGAATGACGCCAGCGCGTCGTCGAAGCGGCCCTGCATGTATTGAATGCGGCCCAGGTGTGAGAGCGCGTCGAATGAGTCGTAGGAACTCTGTTCGACGCTGTCCACGACGCGCCGGTAGTACTCCTCGGACTTGTCGTACTGCTTCCGGTCGAAGTAGATCGCGCCGCAGAACAGAAGGGCGTTGCGGAAAAAGTACGAGTTGAAGAACGGCTGATTCTGATCGAACAGCTGGAGCGCTTCCTCGAACAGATGCAACGCTTCGTCGTGATCGTGCAGCGCGTAGGAGTTGAGCGCCTTGAACGCCAGCGCCTGCGCGGTCACATTGTTGTTCGCCGAATAGCGCATGGACTGGTCGTGCATCGCCTTCGCGCCGGCGTAATCGTGTTCTTCATGCGACAGATGTCCGAGGAGGACGTACGACTTGTATTTGATGTCGTTCGCTTCGTCGGATTCTTCCGATGCGCAAGCCTCGCGGAAGCCGTCGCGCGCGCGCGCGAGGTCGCCGGCGTAAAGCGATGCGACGGCCTGGAAGTACGTGGCCTCGAGCGAGGTCAGCACCGAGCGCTTCTCGCGGTTCATCTGATCGATGAACTTCGTGACCAGTTGCGCGAGGATGCGGTTGTCCGAGCTCGGCTCGACGATGAAGTTCTGGAGGTAGACGAGCCGGTTCTCGAGGATGCGCATCATCTCGAGCATGATCGTGACGCGCTGTGCGTCGTCGCCCGCTTCTTTGAAGAGCGACGCCAGCCGTCTCTGCAGTCCGGCGTAGGAGTCGTCGTACTTGCTGCTCGCCGCGTCGGAGAGCTCGCCCTTTTCGTTCTGAAGTTTTGTCTCGAGCGCGATCCGTTGATCGAGAAGGTCTTTGATCCGCGCGCTCAGGTCGTTAGCCATCGTAGTCCCCGCCGCCGTGACATCTTACCGCTCTCTCCGTGCAATCGGAGTTCCAGCGACTTCCAGGAGCCGGAACTCGATCTGGTGGCGGTCCTCGTCGATCGATTTGACCTCGATTTTGACGTGGTCGCCGAGGCGGAGCTCGCGGTTCGTCGACTGGCCGCGAAGCCGGTGCTCGCGGTCGGCAAAGTTCCAGAAATCGCCGCCGATCGTCGCGACCGGCACGAGTCCCTGGATGAAGATCTCGTCCAGCTCGATGAAGATGCCGAACGGCGCGACGCCGGTGATGATCCCGCTGTACTGCTTGTTCACCTTGTCGCGCATGAAGATGACTTTCTTCCACTCCATCACTTCCCGCTCGGCCTCCTCGGCTCGCTTCTCACGCTCGCTCGACTGCGTTGCGTACAGCGGGTGCGCCGCCTCGAGCTTCGCCAGACGATCGCCGTACGCCGCACCTTTCTCGATCAGCTCGGCTAACCGGCGGTGGACGACGAGATCGGGATAGCGGCGAATCGGCGAAGTGAAGTGACAGTAATTTTTCAGCGCCAGCGCAAAGTGTCCGAGACTCTCCTCGGAGTAAAACGCGCGCTTCATCGAACGCAGAATGATGTTCGTGAGGAATCGTTCCTCGGGAGTGCCGGCAACGGAACGCAGAACGCGCTGCAATTCCGTCGGACGCATGTCTTCGAGGTCGCCGCGCAACGTCAGCTTGAATTCCTTGAGGATCAGCTTCAGGTCCTCGAGCCGCTGGGGATCGGGCTGCTGATGGACGCGATAGAGCCCGGGCTGATTCGCCATCACGAGCTGCGTCGCGACGACTTCGTTCGCGGCGAGCATGAACTCTTCGATCAATCGATGAGCGACGTTGCGTTCGGTCGCGCGGATCGCTTCGATGTCGCCGCTTGCGCCGAGAACGACGTCGGCCTCCGGTAAGTCGAAGTCGATCGACCCCCGAGCGTCGCGCCGCTTGCGCAGAATCTCGAACAACTCGTGCATGCGGTCGAACTCCGGCAGGAGATATCCGTAGCGCCGCTCGAGCTCCGGCGTACGGGCGGTGAGGATCGCGTTCACATCGGTGTACGTCATCCGCTCTTTCGTCTTGATGACCGACTTGTACGTCTTGTGATCGACGAAGCGGCCGCGAGGATCGATCTCGATGTCGCACGTGAACGTCAGCCGGTCGACGCGCGGATTGAGTGAGCAGATCCCGTTCGACAACCGCTCGGGCAGCATCGGCACGGCGCGGCCGGGAAAGTAAACGGAAGTCCCGCGCTCGAACGCCTCGCGGTCGAGATCGCCGCCTTCCTTTACGTAATGCGCGACGTCGGCGATGTGGACGCCGAGGAGGTAGTTGCCGTTGGGAAGCTTGCGGACTTCGACGGCGTCGTCGAAGTCTTTCGCGGTCTCGCCGTCGATCGTGACGATGTTCCGGTCGCGGAGGTCAACGCGCTTCGAAATCTCTTCCGGCGCCACTTCCGTCGGGATCCCCTCGGCCGCGCGCAGGACTTCGTCCGGAAAATTGTGCGGAATGTGGAACTTGCGGATCACGACTTCGATGTCGACGCCCGGCTCGCCGATGAAGCCGAGGAGCTCGACGACGCGGCCGTGAGCGAGCTGGGTGGAGCGGTCGGGGTAGCGGTCGATCTCGACGTTGACCATCTCTCCGTCGCGAGCGCCCATCGTCTCGTCACGGCTGTCGATGACGATGTCGTTGTCGATGCGGAAGTCGTAGGGCACGACGAACGGCTGGACGTCGCCGGCGTGAAAGCGCCCCACGACGGTCTGATGCGCGCGTTTCAGCACCTTCACGACTTGGCCGACGATGAGATCGCGGCCGTGGAGCTTCTTGAATTTCGACTCGCGTTTGTCGGCGCTTACGACGATGAGGTCGCCGTTCATGGCGCCTTTCATCGCTTTGCGGTCGATGTAAATGTCGGGCTCGCTGCCGCCGAAGACGGTCCCGTAGCCGTCGGGATGCACTTTCACGCGGCCGGCGTGGTACGGGGTGAATTCGAGAAGCGAGTAGCGCTTTCCGCGGACGGGGATGACGACGCCGTCGCGCTCGAGCTCTTCGACGGCGCGCTGGACCTCGTCGCGCGTCGCGTCGGCGTCGGTCAGGCGCTCGTAGATCTCACCGATCGAGAGCAGACGATTGCCCTTCTGCCGGAGCAGATCGACCAGTCGTTCGTGGAGTTCTGATTTCTGAGGAAGCATTTTTAGGAGTGCGGCGGCACGAGCCGCCGCTTACGAAAGCGGTGGCTCCCGCCACCGCACTCCTAGATTAGCGAGCTTTTCTTGGCGCGACGACGCGTTTCGCGGAGATGCGGCGGCGCGACGGGCGGATCGACTCAGCGAAACCGTTGAGCATGGTCTGCGTGCGCAGCTTGTTGTGCAGGGTGTTGCGATGGACGCCCAGCCGTTTCGACGCCTGCGTCACGTTTCCGCGGGCGGCGGACATTGCTGCGACGATGTATTTTCCTTCGAAAGCTTCGACTGCCTGTTCGAGCGTGATTCCGTTTCCGATCAGCTCGCGAATGATTGCATTCAGACGGTCGTCGATACTCATCATTCGATCCAACCTCGATTGTCGTGACGCGTTTTGGAAGAGAACGGATTCTACTACTCCGCTTTCACGCGCGATCAAGAAAAATTTTGCGCGCGATTGCGCTTGACAAATTTACTCAGGAGTAGCAGCAGCGAGGTGATCGCCGTCATCCACGCTCCGACGTAAAGAGAAGATGAACGAAAGCGCCACACGATGTCGTGATGCCCTCTCGCAACTTCCACCGCGCGAAAAACTCCCGAAGCAAGAAGTTTTTTCTTCTCCACTCCGTCGACGGAGACGTGCCACGACGGTGAATCCTGTTGCGTGAGCATGACGATTCCATCCGATGGCGCGTCGACAACCACCTGCGCGTGTCGCGTATCCATCTCAATGTAGGTTGCCGACGTCACGACAGGCTGCGCGGACGCAAGACGCGCGCCGATGCGCGGCGAGATGAAGAGTGCGGCACGATCGGGATGGTCGATCGATGCGCGGAGCGCGTCATCGGGAGAGTCGTACGACGCCGCGCGCGACCAGAACGTCGCCATCGGCGGAACCTTCACGTTGAGATAGACCTTCACCGGTCCCGACGTCGCGACGACCGGCAGCGCGGGAAGCGTCCTGTCGGTCAGGATGAAGCCGGCACCGAGAAAATCGATGAGCTCACGCCGGCCACCCGCCAGGGCCGCGTCGTGGAAACGAAGATAGCGATCATTCGCAACGGGCGCGGCCGTAGCGGCGTCATAGCGCGACTGATAAAGATTCAGGTAGCCGGAAATCCACACCGATCGATTCGTGATCCGGCTGCTCGTCATGCGGATGATCTTCGCCTGGCGCCCGATGGCCGGCGCGTAAGGAACGATCTGCGTGCTGAACGCCGCCATGTCGAACAACGGCCGCTCGCGCGGCAGCAGATCGGCGACGATCACCAGCACGAGCAGCAGATCGGCCCAGCGCCGGTTCGGCCGGATCCGATCCCACCCCATCGCAGCGAGCGCCGCGATCGCAAGCGCACCGAACGGAACGACGCGCGATGGATATCGGAAGAGCGTCAGCGGAAATCGCGCGAAGACTTCGCCGGCAAATGGCAGACGGTTGCCGGCGGCGACGATGATGGAGAAGAGGAGCAATCCGAGCCAGGCGACCTGGACACGGCGGGCTGAAGCCCGCCACCACACAGAAGCAATCAATGCCAGCACAACCGCAGGAACGCCGATGTAGATCACGGCGACAAAATGCTGGGACAGGCTCGGATCAAACGCCCCCGTCGAGAAATGCGGTGGCACGATGATGCGCAACCAGTCGCTCACGCGCATCGACTCGCGGAAAATCTGATCGGCGCCCAGCCGCGCAGCGCGATCGCTCCCGCGGAGCATTTCCACAAACGGAAGCAGTTGCACGGCGCTCAAGCCGAATGCGCCGAGGCCGGCAAGAATCGTTTTCTTCCAGTCGCGGACGAGAATCGCGTAGAGGACCGCGCCGATCGCCGCGAAGAACGGCTCGCCGGCGAGGAACGTCATCGCCAGAACCAGCGCGGCCACGCGGGCGCTGACGCGCGACACCGCGCACCAGATCACGAGCGGGATCCACGCGAAGCTGGCCAGGTTGTTCGAGACGTCGACGAGCGACATCGTCGGACCGCAGAACGTCACGATCGTCGCTCCGGCGAGCGCAGCGCCCTCCGACGCAAACCGAAGGAAGAGAAAGTACGCGCCCCATTCGAGGAGCAGGAGGTGGAGCGCGAGGTACAGCATGTAGGCGGTGTCGAACGGCAGCGCGACGAAGAGCCACGTCGGCGGATAGAAGACACCGGTCTGCGGATTCGCGAGCCACGGCTCGCCCGACGCGCTGTATGGGTTCCAGTACGGCAGCAGGAACGAACGGAGATGAATCGACGTGTAGTAGCGCAGCGGCTGAAAGTAATCAGCGTGATCGCGGAAGTTGAAGACCTGCCGCTGCACGAGCGGCGGCGTGAAGAGCACCGCCAGCAGCAGCGCCAGCATCGCCAGTGCGAAGCGATGTCGCGTCATGACGCCGGACGCGCGCAGAAGTCGCTCACGATACGACGCATGAGCCGCACGCCTTCCGCGAAAAACTTCGCGCGGATGCGCTCGTCGGTCGCGTGGACGGTGTCGGCGTCGTAGTAGTTCACCTTGAACGGCGCGACGCCGTACGCCGTGATGCCGTGCGCGCGGAAGTAGCGGCTGTCCGAAGTTCCGCCGCCGACGATCGCCGCCGTCGTCGACTCCGGCTCCGCCCTGACCATGGCATTGACGAGCGTGTGAAACAACTCCGTGTTCGCAGGGCTCTCCGGCGTCGGCTCGCCCGCGAGCAGGATCTCGACATCGGCATTTTTCCCGACCGCCTCTTTCACTCGCGCGATCATCGGCTCCGAAGTTTCGCCGGGCAGGAGCCGGATGTCGACGTCACACGTCGCGCTCCCCGCAAGCGCGTTCGGAGCGATACCGCCGGTGATATGCGTCAGCGCGATCGTGTCGCGCAACAATGCTTTGTAGCCCGGCGTGAGCACGCGCTCGACCGTTTTGATGTCGAGCGGCGCCTTGATCGTCTGCAACACCGCACCGCGTTCGTCGGGACGATGCTTACCGGCGGCGTGAAAGTAACGCTCGACTTCCGGCAGCAAACGGTAAGGAGTCTCGATCGCAAGCACACCGTCGAGCGCGCGCACGAGCCTGGCCACGGCACCACCGTCTTCCGGCGGAGATGAGCTGTGTCCCGCATACCCTTTCGTACGTAAGCGCAGAAACAACGGCACTTTCTGCTGCGTCTCGATTCCCCAGAACGTCACCTTGTCGACGACCGTCTCGTTGTATCCACCTTCATTGAGGACGAAGCCGGCGTTCGCGAACAGCTCCGGATATTGTTCGAGGACTTCTTTGCAGCCGTGCAGACCGCCAAGCTCTTCGTCCGCCACGGCCAGATAGATGATGTCGCGCTTCAGCGGCACCGCGCGCCGCTTCAATTCGATCATCGCCATCAGCTCGGCGATGCCGAGGGATTTGTCGTCGAGGGCGCCGCGGCCCCAGATGTAGCCGTTCGACTGCATGCCGGAGAACGGTGGCCTGGTCCAGTCCGCGACGATCGGCGGGACGACATCGATGTGATGAAGAAGGACGAGCGCCTTTTCCCTGCTCCCCGACTCCAGTCGTGCGTACAGCGATTGCCGCTTCGCATCCGAGCCGAGGAGACGTGACTGAATTCCTTCCTTCGTCAGCAGCTGCTGCAGAAACTTCGCGCCTTCCGTTTCATTGCCCGGCGGGTTCGATGTGTCGATGCGCAGGTACTGCACGAACGCATCGGTCGCCTCCTGATCCATCGGATCGGCTTTCGCGCCGCTGGCCCTGCGACACTGGAGAGTGAGGATGATCGCGCCCGTCAGGAGTGCGATGAACGTTGCGGCGCGCTTGGACATTGAGCGCAAGAAGTATACGGGTCGTCCGAGAGCGCAGAGCGCAGAGGGCAGAGCGCAGGAGAAGCAGCCACCACCTGCGCTCCGCGCTCTGCCCTCTGCGCTCTGTCTTAAACAGGGATCGTCAACTGCACCGCCGGTTCTTCGGCCGGCTCCGCGGTGTAGTCCTCGAAACATGCTCGGCACCGCGCTTCGTATGACGAATCACCGACTTCGACCTGCGCGTTGCCGCCGGAAACGCGTTGCGAGTAATGCGCGGCGCTCCTGCATCGCACACACACTGCATGCATCTTCGACACTTCCTCCGCTACCGAGAGGAGCGCGGGCATCGGTCCAAATGGCTGGCGCTTGAAGTCCTGATCGAGCCCGGCGGCGATCACGCGGATGCCCGCGTCCGCGAGCTGCATGCAGACATCGACGATGCCGGCGTCGAAGAACTGCACCTCGTCGATGCCGACGACCTGCACGCCGATCTCCACACGCTGACGCAGCTCCGCGCTCGTCGCAACCGCCATCGCCTTCAATCGCCGGTCGTCGCGCGACACCACTTCGTCGGTCGCGAACCGATCGTCGAGGATCGGCTTGAACACCTGCACGCGCTGCCGGGCGATGACCGCGCGCCGAAGCCGGCGAATCAACTCCTCTGATTTTCCGGAGAACATTCCTCCGGCAATGATTTCAATCCAGCCGCCGCGATGACCTTCCAA
>DASVHS010000374.1:0-2965 GCA_036382495.1 Thermoanaerobaculia bacterium
CTGATCTTTCTGGCTGTCGCCTCCAGGAAGAACCCCATCCGGTTCGCGATCGTGATCGCGCTGCTGTTCAACACGAACGTTCACGGGGCGATCATCGCTGCCCTGCTCGTCGTAATCACGATCAGGCGCGCATGGCTGCCGAACGCGATCATCGTCGCCGGTGCGCTTCTCGCGTTCTGGCAACTGCATCTGCCGGCCGGCGACTCGAATCCGCTGGCGATGCGGGGCGTGGAGTTGAACGCGCTGACCGCGCTGCGTGATGTGTTCGTCCCGTTTTCGAACACTCCGCTGACCAGCTTCCTCACCACGATCATCGTCGCCTTGATCGCGTTCTCGATCCGCAGGTCGCCGCGCGCCGTCGTCGTTCTCCTTGGCGCGCTGACAATTCTTCTCGGCCTCTACACCGCAGTCTGGTTCGGCGGCCTGCGCGCCTCCGGGATGATCCTGATCGCGGTGATGGCTTCGATCTGGATCGCGGACAACGTCCCGGTCTCATTCGCCAGCAAAGCAGCGGCTTTCACCTTGAACGTGACGTTGTTCTTCTCCGCTTTGTTCGCGCTGGGCGTCGCGAAGACCGACGTCGCCTATGCGTTTTCCGGGTCGAAGGAGATGGCGCAGTTCATCGATCATCGGTTCGATGGCTACGACATCGCAGCGCACAACCTGTATCAGGCCGAGGCTCTGCTGCCGTATCTCCCGCAACACAGATTCTTCTACCCCGGCCTCGGCGAGTACGGCACGTATCTCAAATGGAACACTGCGATGAGACGCGGAGCAGCGATGCCCTATCTGGTTGCGGTGCAGACGGCGAAGCAGCATTTCGCTGGATCGAATCGGCCGTGGTTGCTGCTGCTGAACAGTAAGATGCCCTTGCCGAAACGCTTCGGATTCCGATTGATTCACGCGACATCGGTTGTGGTTTTCCGCAATCTCGACGAACGCTACTGGCTGTATGCACCTGACTAGAACGAACGCACTGATCGCGCTGGCGATCGCCGTCATCACGATGGCCGTTTTCGCTCAGGTCGTCACGCACCAGTTCATCAACTACGACGACGGGCAGTTCGTCTTCGAAAGCGATCACGTCAAGCAAGGCCTGACGAGCGTCTCATTGCGATGGGCGTGGACCTCAGCCGAGATCGGCTACTACCCGCTGACGTGGATGTCGCACATGGCCGACGTCTCGATTTTCGGCATGAACGCGGGCGGACATCTCGCGACTGCTCTGCTGCTTCACATCGCCAGCAGTTGCCTGCTGTTCTTCGCGCTCACGCGCATGACCGGCTCGCCGGGACGCAGCGCGTTCGTCGCGGCGCTGTTTGCGATTCATCCGATGCACGTCGAATCGGTGGCCTGGGTCTCCGAGCGCAAAGACACGTTGAGCACGCTCTTCGGTGTGATCGCGCTTCTGCTTTACGCGAGGCCGCGGACGACTCGCCGCGACATTGCCGTCGCGATCGCATTCGCGGCGAGTCTGCTCGCGAAGCAGATGCTCGTGACGCTGCCGGTCCTGCTTCTGCTTCTCGACTACTGGCCGCTGCGACGTCCGCTGAAGATCGTCGAGAAGGTGCCGCTGTTCCTGATCGCGGCAGGCGGGACCGTTCTGGCGATTACGGGCCAGCGCAATCTCAACGCCGTTCAGAGCACGGCGGTGCTGCCCCTGACGTTCCGCATCGAAAACGCGCTGATCGCGTACGCGAAATACGTCGGGAAGCTGATCTGGCCCGTTGATCTGGCGCCAATCTATCCGCTGACCACGCCGACGTTCGGCGCAGCGGCGCTCGCGTTCCTGCTCCTCGCAGCGATCACATTCATCGCGTGGACCGTTCGCAAACGCGCACCGTACGTTCTTGTCGGCTGGCTCTGGTTTGTCGGGACGCTCGTGCCGGTGATCGGCATCGTGCAGATCGGCGCCGCGAGCATGGCCGACCGCTACACATACTTTCCATCGATCGGCCTGTTGATCGCGATCGTGTGGGGCGCCGCCGATCTCCTGACCGCGCGCGTCGCAGCGATCGCCGGCGCGATCGTGACCGCCATCTTCGCCATCGTCGCGTTCGTGCAGACCGGCTATTGGAAAAATACCGACACGCTGTTCACGCACACGATCGCCGTCACCGGGCCGAATCCGATCGCCGAGTACGTTCTCGGTCAATCGCTGCAGTCGGAAGACCCGGATCGAGCGATCCCGCACCTGCGGCGCGCGATCGATCTGACGGAGGCGGCGTTACGCGCGTCGCCGGATTCGCCAAAGCCCGATCTTTACGCGCAGTCGCACGTCGGCATCGGCACTGCTCTGCTGACGAAAGCGAAATCGATGAGCGACGTTGGCGAGAAACAAACGCTCATCAACGGCGCCGCGAGCGAATACGAGGCCGCGCTGCGCATCGATCCGAGCGCGGGGAACGCGCAACGGAACCTGGCGCTTGCGCACAGGCTCGCCGCCCAGGGCGGCGGCGCCACGCAGAGAGAGGTGGATCGGTTGATCGATGCGGGCGTCGCGTTCTCGCAGCAGAAAAAATTTGATGCAGCGATCGCAGAGTTCCGGAAAGCTGTCGCCGCCTCTCCCTCATCCCTCCCAGCCCACGTCTACCTCGGCATCGGCCTTGCGCAGGCGAAACAGAACGCGGAGGCCGCGGACGAGCTGCGCAAAGCACAACAGATCGATGCCGCGCGCGCGAACCGCTTCGTCACCGGCATCCTGAGGCTGCCGCAGAACGACACGAACCTCGATCGCCTGCTGCAACAGCTCGCCGCGCGCTAGGGAACTCTGCACAAGTCCGGCGCGTGGCGTTGCGTGCGCCGCCGTGCCGTAAATGCGACGCCGCGGCGACGCAGGCGATGCGGGACATCGCTGAGGAAGTTGCTGTGGATCGGGGGAGCGGGTTTCGTGATCGGGTGGCTGCTCAGCCGCAAAGCGCGGTGACAAGAATGTCATCCCGAGCGTGAGCGAGGGACCTTGTGG
>DASVHS010000375.1:0-14740 GCA_036382495.1 Thermoanaerobaculia bacterium
TCTCCCACCGCTCGTACTCCTCGTGATACTCGCGCGCGACTTCCGCGCGCGATTTGCCTTCCCATCGCCCATGCGCGATCTCGCGCAGCTCGTCGATGGGGCAGACGTCGAGGCGATGCGGTTCCGCGACCAGCTCGGCCGTACTGATCGTCCGTTTCATCGGACTGGCGTAGACCGCGCAGATGCGTTCGCGGGACAACCGTTCGCCGAGCAGCCGGGCCTGGTTGCGCCCGGTATCGGACAACAAAACATCCACGGCGCCCGCGAACCGATCTTCGGCGCTGAGCTCGGTGGCACCATGACGGATGAGGTAAACGCGCGTCGTCATGGGTGCATTAAAGCAAAAGGTTCACGTTTCGGGTTCGTCAAGTGGCCGGAAGAAATTTTTTCCCGCGCGCGAACGATCATGATTTCTCGCGCGTCGAATCGGAACGGCCGCTCACGTAGCACCTCTCCGGAAGATCGAGTAAGATACGCAGCCCATCCGTCCTCACGGACCGAGTGAAATTCCACGAAAGGTTGTTGACACTTCCATGACCCAAACGAGAGAAAGCGCCGAGGCGAACAGTTTTGCCGAGGCGTTTGAAGCGAGCCTGAATTTCAAGACCCCGGAACAGGGCGAACCGTTGCGCGGCCAGATCGTGTCGATCTCCGGCGACGATGCGTTCGTTTCTTACGGAGGACCGTCGGAAGCGGTGATGGCCGCGGCGGAGCTCGATGGTCTCGAGGTCGGCGACACCGTGGAAGGCACCGTCATCAGGACGTCCCCCGAGCTCCGCATCTCCCGGAAGCTGATGAAGGGGAAGGCTTCCCTCGATCAGTTGCGGAGCATGTTCGAGAACCGGCTGCCGGTTCAGGGCAAAGTCAGCGGCCGCAACAAAGGCGGGTTCGACGTCAGCGTCGCCGGCCTCCGCGCCTTCTGTCCGCTCTCGCAGATCGCCCTCGGCAAGATCGAGAATCCCGATACGTTCCTGAACCAGACCTACGACTTCCGCGTCACCGAGATGTCGGATGACGGGCGGCGCATCGTCGTGTCGCGCGCCGCATTGCTGAAGGAAGAAGCGGCCAGCCGCGCGCAGGAGACACGCGCACGCGTTATCCCGGGCGCCGAGCTGACCGGCCGCGTCAAGACAATCACCCCCTTCGGCGCATTCGTCGACCTCGGCGGCGTCGATGGATTGCTGCACGTCTCGGAGATGAGCCGCCGCCGCGTCACCGATCCGAAAGAAGTCGTCACAGTCGGACAGGAAGTCCGCGTGAAGGTGATCAAGGTCGACAACGACGGCAAGCGCATCTCGCTGTCGATGAAAGACCAGGAACCCGATCCCTGGGCCGACGTCGCCGATCGCTATCCGGCCGGCGCGCAGTTCAACGGGAAGATTGTCCGCTCGACGGACTTCGGCTACTTCGTCGAAGTCGAGCCCGGTCTCGATGGTCTCGTCCACCTCTCGCAACTTCCTCTCGGCGTCAAAGCCGGTGACGAATCGGTGTCGATTGGCTCGAGCGTCAGCGGCTGGGTGCGCGAGGTCGATCCGGCGAAGAAGCGCCTGTCGCTTTCGTTGCGCGAAGTTGCCGTCGCCGATCCATGGGAAACGGCGAGCCAGAAGTACGGGATCGGGAAGATTGTCGAAGGCACGGTCGATCACGCCGCGGCACCGGGCGTGTTCGTGCAGATCGAACCAGGTCTCACCGGATTGATCCCGAGCTCCGAGATCACCGTTGCGCCGGGATCGGATCCATCGAAGGCATTCACGCCGGGTGAGAAAGTCACCGTGCGCGTGATGAGCGTCGACCCGACGCGCAAGCGCATCTCGCTGTCGGCGGACGCAGCGCGCGCCGCGGCGGACCGCGAAGAGTACGCGAAGATCATGGACGAGCGCGGCGAGGCGAACGAGGGCGAGAGCGCGATGGCGCTGGCGTTCCGCCGGGCCATGGAAGGCAAGAAGTAGCGCGAGCGATCGTGCGGATCTTCCTCACCGGCGCGACTGGCTACATCGGCAACGCAGTCGCGCTCACTCTCCGTAAACACGGCCACGACGTCGATGCACTCGTTCGTCCGGAGTCGGAAACGAGGTCGCTGCGGGACGCCGGCGTTGTTCTCATCGCGGGCGATCTCTCCACGCTGCCCTCGCTCGAGTTCACCGAATACGATGGCGTAGTGCATACGGCGGTGGCGAAGAAGAACGCGGTCGCGCTGGACAGAAGCGCCGTCGACGTCTTCACGAAATCCGGGCGTCCCTTTCTCTACACGTCCGGCGTCTGGATCCTGGGCAACACGACGAATGCGAACGAATCGACGAGGGTCAACCCACTGCCGATCGTCGCGTGGCGCCCGGCTCATGAGCAGCTCGTGCTCGATAGCGGCGGTGCGGCGCTTCGGCCGGGATGCGTGTACGGCGGCAAACAGAGCATGTTCGCGGACTGGTTCGCGTCAGTCGAACAGGGCGGACCGATTCGGATTGCCGGCGACGGAAAGAACCGCTGGGCGCTCGTGGGTCTCGACGATCTGGCCGGCTGCTACCTGCGCGCGATCGAACAGGGCGCGACCGGAGTTCTGCATGCGACCGACGACACGCACGCGAGCCTCAATGACTGCGCACGCGCTTTGTCGAAGGACGCGAAGATCGAGCACCTGCCTGTCGATCGCGCGAAACTCGGTCCGTTTGCTGACGCGCTGCTTGTCGATCAGGTGATTTCGAGCGACGCGACGCGGCGCAAGCTCGGATGGATGCCGAAGCAGACGTTCGCGTCAGCTGCGCGCAAACTCGATCAGTAGCTCGTTGACGATCTCCGGCGCGTCGGTCTGAACGAAGTGTCCGGCGCGGTCGACCCGCACGATACGCAGGTTCGGCACGTACTCATCGAAGTCTTCGGTCGTCTCGCGAAGGAAAACGGGCTCGCGCGCGCCCCAGATCAGCAGCGTGGGCAGATTGATGGGACGGAGGTGCTGCCGCAACTCTCCCCGATTGCGGCCGAACGCGCGATAGTAGTTCGCCATCGCGCGCCGTGTCTCGATGTTGCGCCACGTCTTCTTGTACTCAGTCAGATCTTCGCGTGTGAACCGTCCCCCCTTGCGCAGCACCATCGGCAGGAGGAATCGCATCAGCAGTTCCGGAACGAACGGCGGCCGGAAGAAGAGCTGATACGCCATCTTGAGCTTCTGGCGCTTACTTCGTCGCAGCTCACGCAGGAGTGGAACGGGATGCGGCATGTTGAGGATGACGAGTTTGCGCAGGAGCTCCGGCCTCATCATCGCCAGGAGCCACGACGTGATTCCGCCCCAGTCGTGACCAACGAGAATGCATGGCGCGCCGAGTTGCTCGATCAGCGCGGCGATGTCGCCCGCGACGAGAGTCAGCCGATAGTCATCGACGCGCGGCGGCTTCGACGATTCGTTGTAGCCGCGAAGATCGGGAGCGACAACGCGAAATCCGGCGTCGGCGAGCGCAGGGATCTGCTTGCGCCACGAGTACCAGAACTCCGGGAACCCGTGCAGAAGAACGATGAGCGGACCGCGGCCCGCCTCCACGTAATGAAGGTCGACGCCGTTGACTGTGATGTGGTGGTGAGTGACGTTCATGAGCCCTCTCCCGCAAGCAGGAGAGGGCTCAGTATCTTCTAATCGCGATCTCTCAGTGAGTTGATCAGGAGCCCCGCGCCGACGGCGAGGACCGCGACGCCCGCGGCGACCTTGCCGGGATTGTCCTTCGCGTAACGCGTGGCCTTGTCGCTGCCATCCTTCACTTTGTCGCCGGCGGTGCGCAGGTACTCACGCGCGGTGTTCAGGTACTCCTCGATGTCGACGTTCTGCATCTGCGTCTTGAGGTTCTCGATCATCTCCTCGGTGATGCCGATCCGTCCAAGGAACTGCTCGAGGCCGGCATTCTGATTCAGTGACTGCCCGCAGTGCGCGCACGTCTCCAAATCCGTCTTTGTCGTCGAACTGATCGATGTTCCCGGGCGCTCGGTGGCGCCCGTCGTTCCAAATCCGCGGGTGTTGGAATTGTCCTGTTCCATGTTGTTCTCCTCCTATTTTCGCTTTTCGCCCGGCTCATAGGTCCTGCCGTGCGTTCCGATGCGTGGGTCGCCCGACTTGTTCGTCAGACGGTCCTCGTCGCTCCAACGCGTGTCAGCGGCGCCATTGGCGAACTCCTGATCGCGTTGATGGTCGGCGCCCGAGGCGCGGAAACCTGCTTTCATGCTCGTCTGCGTCGGCGTGTAGGCCTGCTCGAGCTGATCGATGGGAATGTCGGTCTCAAGCCGGGCCGGACGGGTACGTTTGCCTGGCTCGTCCGTTCCGATCTTCGCCTTCGGCGCCGCCTTTTTTCTTCCGCGGGTCAATACGCGCGCAACGGCCGACGCTGCCCGGCGAAGCCGGCCTTGCTTCTTCGGAGATGATTTCTGCTTCGTTCGTGGCATTCCTGCCCGTCCTTTCATCACTTCTCTTTCACTGCAAGAAGCGCGTCACTTCGCACCGTACGAAACGCGCCAGATGACTCCGGTTCCATCATCGGACACGAGCAGCGATCCGTCGTGCATGACGAGAAGTCCGACGGGCCGTCCCCACACCCTGCGTCCATTCGGATCGGGGGCGAAGCCCGCGAGAAAATCATCGTATCCACTCGACGCATTTCCGTTGCTGAATGGAACGAACACGACTTTATAGCCGGTGCGCTGTGTGCGGTTCCACGAGCCGTGCATCGCAACGAAGAGGCCGCCACGATACTTCGCAGGGAACATCGCGCCGTTGTAGAACGCGATGCCGAGCGCGGCGGAGTGCGCCTGCAGAAGAACGGTTGGCGCAATCGCTTTCGCGACGAGATCCGCTCGTTCGCCCTTGTGCCGCGGATCGACGTTCCTGCCGAGGTACGAGAACGGCCAGCCGTAGAACGCGCCGGGGTGTACGTCGGTCACGTAGTCGGGAACGAGATCGTCGCCCAGGTCGTCGCGTTCGTTGACAGATGTCCAGAGCGCGCCGTTCGCAGGATTCCACGCCAATCCGACCGGATTGCGCAATCCCGAGGCGAACACGTGTGCGCCGCTGCCGTCCGCATTCATCTCAGTGATCGCCGCGCGGATGGGCGTCGACGTCTCATCGCTGACATTCGATCGCGATCCGACGGCGGCATAGAGCTTCGAGCCGTCGCGATTGAAGATGATGTTGCGCGTCGAGTGACCGCCGGCTGAAAGGTCCGCAACGTGCTCCGCTTTGCCCGCCGCGGCGACCTGACCGTTCTGATAACGAAAGCGAACAATCTCGTCGACGTTGCCGACATACAGCCATGGCCCATGAAACGCCAGGCCGAACGGTTCGCGCAGCCCCGACGCGAACGTCACGCGTTGCGCGGGCTGCCCGCCGCGCAGAACCGTGATTTTTCCATCGCCCGGCTCGGCGACGAAGATGTCGCCGTTCGGCGAGTAGACCATGTTGCGCGGATCGCCGAAGCCTGTCGCCCACAACGTGACGTTGAAGCCCGGCGGAACATGAAGCGCCGCGTCTTTCGGACGGCGCAAGACGATGGGAGGGTTGCCCGCGCTGGGAGTAGCAAACGGCGCCGGCAAATGATCCATGCGGATCTCGTGATGCTGGAGCAGGGGATCGTTCTGCGTTGCGACGACCGGCGGCTGCTCGGAGCCGCGACAGCTGCACGCCAGCACCACCATGGCGATCGCTGCAATCGTGATGCGTGTCCTCACGCGAGCGAGTTCTGCAGCTTTCGTGCTATGAGTTATGTGGGGGATTAACAATGCGCCGCACCTTTTCCGTCGCGTTTCTCGCGTTCCTGATTGTCACACCTCTTTTCGCGCAACGCGCGCCGAAAACGCAAAAGCCGCCGTTGCACGGACGTCACTGGATGGCGATCACGGGCAAGCCTCTCGCGGCGACCGCCGGCTCGATGATGTTTCAGAAAGGCGGCAACGCCGTCGACGCAGCGGCCGCGATGATCGCCGCGTGCTCGACGATGTGGGACACGCTGAGCTGGGGCGGCGAAACGCAGGCGCTCATCTACAACCCCCACACCAACAAAGTCATCGGTCTCAACGCCCTCGGCTACGCGCCGACGGGAGCGACCGTCGAGTACTACCGGTCGAAGGGAATCATGGATCGTCCGCCGGAATACGGCCCGCTCGCCGCGGTCACTCCCGGAACGCCGGGCGGAATCATGTACATGCTCGCCGAGTACGGAAAGCTGTCGCTCAAGGACGTGCTCGATCCATCGATTCAGATGGCCGACGGCTATGCGATCGAGGCCGAGCTCGCGAACACGATCGAGCATCAGAAGAGCTGGATCAAAAAGTGGCCGTACTCGAAGGCCGACTTGCTGCCGCATCTTTCGAATGCTGCTGAGGGTGGCGCCCCTCCGCAGAGCTCGAATCCCGATCAGCCGAACAACGCGGCGATGGCCGGACCGCGCGAGGGTCCGGAGCCGGGTGAGGTGTTCCGTCAGCCGGATCTCGCCGCGACGTTGCGCAAGCTCGTCGACGCCGAACAGCAGGCGCTCGCGTCGGGAAAGAATCGCAAGGAAGCGATTTACGCGGCGTTCGATCGTTTCTACAAAGGCGACATCGCGCAGGAGATCGCGCGTTCGACGCAGGAGCAGGGTGGACTCATCACCGCGCAGGACCTGGCGCAGTGGAAGCCGCGATTCGAAGAGCCGGTGAAGACGACCTACAAAGGCATCGACGTTTACAAGCTCACGGTTTGGACGCAGGGGCCGGCGATGCTGCAGGCGCTGAACATCCTCGAGAACTTCGACCTGAAGTCAATGGGATTCAACTCGCCGCAGTACATCAATACCGTGTATCAGGCGATGAGCCTCGCGTTTGCCGATCGCGATTTCTACTACGGAGATCCGACGGTGCCGCCGGTCGAGCCGGTCCGCGGTCTGTTGTCGAAGGATTACGCGCGCGAGCGCGCGAAGCTGATCAACCCCGAGCACAACGTCGCCGACATCGGTCCGGGCGATCCGTATCCGTATCAGGGCGAGAAAAATCCGTTCGCGGACCTGATGAAGAACTGGGCGGCGACGTTGCGCACAGCGACGACGAGCGCTGAGATCGAACATCTCAAACGCGCGTTCCTCGCCGGTACGACGTCGGTCGAATCGGCGGATGAAGAAGGGTGGGTCGTGTCCGTGACGCCGAGCGGTGGATGGACGCCCGCGGTCATCGCCGGACACACCGGCATCGGACTCTCGCAGCGCGCGCAGAGTTTCGTGTTCCGCCGCGAAGAAAATCCGTTCAACGTGATGGAGCCGCACAAGCAGCCGCGCGTCACGCTGACGCCGACGCTCGCGTTCAAGGATGGCAAGCCGTTCCTCTGCTTCTCGGTTCAGGGCGGCGACACGCAGGACCAGAACCTCCTGCAGATGTTCCTCGACGTCGTCGAGTTCGGGATGCCGATTCAGAATGCAACCGAGGCGCCGAACTTCAACACGTCGCAGATGCGGGCGTCGCTGGCCGGATTCAAACCGGAAGCGGGCGGAATTCTGTTGAGCAACAGCACGCCGCCCGATGTGCGGACCGCGCTGGAGAAGATGGGCTACCACATGAAATTCGGCGACCGGACGTCCGGCCCGATCAACGCGATCGAGTTCGACCAGAAACATGGGACGCTGTGGGGCGGGTCATCGAACAATGGGGAGGATTATGGGATTGGGTGGTGAGGACGGAAGGAATGAAAGGGTGAAAACATCTTGAATTTCGAATTTCGAATTTCGAATTAAGAATTGCGAAGGGGTGAACTCCGAATTCTAAATTCTTAATTCGAAATTCGAAATTCGAAATTCATCTCTTAACCCCTCGTTATGCTCATCCAGGTTGACGACTCGGGCCACCTGTTCATCTCGCCGGCCATCAGCGATTGGGCCAGCGTTTCCGAGCACGGCATCGATGTCGTCATCGACCTCGAAGGCGGTCTCGATGAATGCATCCCGACGCTGCCGGACACGTGTCTCTACGTGTATATGCCGATCTACGACGAGGAGTTGCCGAATCTCGCCCGATTGGAAGCCGTGGCGATGCTCGGCGCGCATCTCATCCGCAGCGATCATCGCGTGCTCTCGCACTGTGGCATGGGATTCAATCGATCGGCGCTCGTCGCGGGACTGATCCTCAATCAACTCGGGATGGAAGGGCCGGCGATTGTCGAGCGCCTCCGCACGCGACGGCCCGGTGCGCTATTCAACGAAGTATTCGCGAGTCACGTGCTGGCGTTGCGCTCGCCGCCGCCAGTGCCATGAGCGGCACAACCGGCACGCGAAACCGTCCTTCCGCTTCGCCGCCGGCGGCCATGAACAGGAAATAGAAGATCGTCGCGGCGATCAGTGCAGCCTGTTTCCGGTCGCGCCGCCAAAACATCACGAGGCCGGCGATCGTCACGATCCACACCACCCACGTCCACACATGCACCGCGATCCGCGTCGCATCCTCGGGGATCAACTCATCGTCGACGACCTCCGCGAGAGCGTCCCAGTCGTCTTCGAACATGTTGACGAAGAAGCCGCGGATCGTCATCAACGCCGCGCCGCGAGGATGGTGAAGAAGAATCGGTTTCGCGACAGCCGAGTAGTAGCGCGACAGCTCCGCGCTCGACAGCTCCTGCGCACTCTCCACACCCTCAGCCGCGATCACTCGCTTCGCGACGACCGCGTCGAGCTCCTTCTGCCGCGCCGCCAGGCGGGTCTTGAAGTCGCCGCCGTCTTCCATCGCCAGCGCGGCGGCGGCGCGATACGACATCAGATTGATCGCGCCGATCGACGAGATCGTGAACACTCCCGTCTTCGCCGCGTTTCGTGACGCCCAACCGACCGGCAACGCGAGCGCACTGATGACGAACGCCGTGACGACCATCGGCCGCACGCGGTCCCACGCCAGCCACAACATCACCACTCCGAAGTAAAGAATCGCCACCGGCCGGACAAGGACGAGCGCGCCGCAAAGCAGACCCGCGCCGATGAGCCAGGGCAGCGTGCGACGATGCGTGACGATCACGAACACGAGAAAGGCGAGCGTTGCGCTGAGTGTCTCGGTGAGGATCTTGTTCGCGTAATGGATCGTGATCGGGTCGAACGCGATGATCAACGCGCCAGCGATTGCGACGAACTTGCGCGCGCCATTGCGCCGCGCCAGCCAGTAAACCGCCGCGGCCAGCAAAGCATCGAGCAGATGATTCGCGCCGATGATCGAGCCCTGCGGCGCTCCGGTCGCGAGAAACGGCAGCAGGAACACCGGATAGCCCGGCGTCCGCAGCGTCTCCGGACCGTCCTCGGTCGTGAACCCGAGTCCGTGCAGCATGCTCAGCGCGGGCGTCAGGTACGTGAACGAGTCCGGGAAAAAGTAGTCCCTCTCGCTCAGGAACTGATAGGTCAGATGCGAGAGCAGCGTGATCGCAAAGACCACCGTGCACGCGACTGCTTCCCTCCGCATCGATCGAGATTCTAACCGCGCATGAGCGATTCGAACTCATCGAGCCGCGACGCGCGGCCCCGGGCATCGTCGGCCGTGATCACGCCCTGCTTGACCAGCCGCGCCAGCGAGTCCTCCAGCGAGATCATCCCGGCCCGTTTGCCGAGGGTGATTTCGGTGCTGAGATTCTGGAGTTTGTCGTTGCGGATGTGGTTGCGGATCGCGTTGTTTGCAATCATCACTTCGACCGCCACCGCGCGTCCGTTGCCGGCGGAGTGGGGGATGAGGTGTTGCACGATGACCGCGTTCAACGCCAGCGAGAGCTGCTGGCGGATCTGGGTCTGTTGCGCCGGTGGAAAGACATCGATGATCCGGTGGATCGCCTGCGCCACGTCGCTCGTATGCAGCGTCGAGAGGATGAGATGTCCGGTCTCGGCGGCGGTGACGGCAGTCGACACGGTTTCGAGATCGCGCATCTCGCCGACGAGGATCACGTCGGGATCCTGACGCAGCGCCGCGCGCAAAGCCAACGCGAATGTCGAGGCGTCGCGTCCGATCTCCACCTGCTCGATGACCGCGCTGGCGTTGCGATGTTCGTACTCGATCGGGTCCTCGATCGTGATGATGTGACGCGCCGTAGTGCGGTTGATCTCGCCGACGAGCGCTGCCAGCGTCGTCGTCTTGCCCGATCCCGTCGGCCCGCACACGAGCACGAGGCCGCGTGATGGTTTCACGAGCTCGCCCAATAACGCCGGCAGATGCAGCTGCGCGATCGACGGCACCTCGGTCGGCAATGCCCGGATCGCCGCGGCCATCGTCCCGCGCTGGCGATGCACATTGACGCGAAATCGCCACGCGCGCCGGTCGTCCTCGTTCACCGCGCGGGAGAGCCGGAGCGAGAAGTCGGCCGCGTCGCCGGCGTTGAGGCGCTCGAGCGTCCGCCCGGTGACGACTGGCGCGAGCAGCGTGTGAATCTCTTCCGACGACAATGGCGCACGATCGGATTTCACGAGCAGGCCGTCGATGCGGTAGATCGGCGGCGAGCCCACGACAACGTGAAGGTCGCTCGCCCCTCGCTGAGCCATGTCGACGAGCAACTGCTCGAGCTCGTTGCCCTGCGGGACGACCGCCATCGCCGGCCGTTCCTCTCCGTTCAATTCGCGAACGAGCTCGTCGAGTTGGGGATCGCGGATCAGCTTGGGCATTCCGCTAATGCTACGCGCAAGCCAGACACAGAGCGCAGAGGGCAGAGGGCAGAGCGCAGAGGGGGTGGTGGAGCTACTGCGCTCTGCGCTCCGCGCTCTGCCCTCTTGCAGCCAAACTGCTACCATCCTACCCACATCACAAAATGAGCTGGGACATCCTCATCCAGCAGTTCCCCGACGGTGCTCGGCGCGTGGCCGACATCCCGGATACGTTCACCGCTCCGCCGATCGGCAAGCGCGCGGACGTCGTGGCAAAGCTCCGCTCGGCGTTGCCGAACGCGAACTTCAGCGATCCACATTGGATCAAGTTGCACGCCGGCGACTACTCGCTGGAATGCTCCGTCGGCGATGACGACATGCTGTACGGGCTCACGTTGCATGTCCGCGGATCGGAGGCCGTCCTGCCGCACATCGATGCGGTGCTGCGCGCTCTCGGATTGCGCGCGATCGACAGCTGGACCGGCGAATTCTTCGATCTGGAAGTCGCGCCGCACTCGCTTGCGCGGTGGCGCAGCTACATCGAAGACGAAGGGTGATCGAGCGCCCGCTCGCGGATCGCGAGCAGCGCCTCCGCCCAGCGGCGGCATTCCGTCGGCGCGGCGACGTCACTCCAGCTGAATCGCTGTCCGTCGATCGTGAGCGTGTAGAGAACCGCGTCCGGTGACCCCGCCGGCGGCCGCGAGGCGCGCACGATCGGCAGCCGGTGCAGTCGTGACTCTTCGGCTTCGGTCAGTTGTGTCGTGACGCGGCCGTCGATCGTCGCGCTGCTCCCGTCGACCTTGACCGACCCGACGCCGAGGCCGGTGAGTCCGCCGGAAGTGGTGAGCTCGACGCGCATGGTTTCGTTCCCCATGGATTGTGTGTCGAACCTTATCAGAGGAGACCATCATGTTCGACACCTCCGTTGTCAGAGATCACGCGATCGCCGGCTCGCGCCGCGCCACATTTCTCATCTCCATGTTCATTCATTCGATCGCGGTCGTCGCTGTGATTGCGCTGACGGTCGCATCGACCCGCCTTCCCGTCGATCCGCCGCGGCAACTCGAGCTGTATCGGCCCGTGCCTCTGCCTGTCGAGCCTCCTCCGCCGCTCGGTCATCCTGCGGTGAGGCCGCAACAGCAGCACGAGCAGGCGATGCCGAGACCACGAACGATCGTGGCGCCGCCGTTGACAGCGCCGGCGACGATTCCGGAGCAGGTTCCCACCGTGCCCGAACCTGGTCCAGCGACGGGACCGGTCACGACGGATACCTCCGGCCACGACGTCGGTCCGATCGGAAGTCCGACCGGTGTGCGAGGTGGTGTCGGCGACAACGAGCGGAGCGCCGGAACCGGGACCGGTCCGTACACTCCGGGCGGCGGAGTGACGGAAGCACGCGTGATCTCGCGAGTCGAGCCGCGATTTCCGCCCGTGTTCACGCACAGCGTTCGCGAGGCAGTCGTCGTCGTTCGTTGCGTCATCGGACAGGACGGCACGATTCGCGATCTCGAGATCGTGAGGAGCTCGTTCCCGCCGTTCAATGACGCGGTGCTGTCCGCGCTGCGACAATGGACGTTCGCGCCGGGCATGATGCACGGACAGCCGGTCGACACGTGGTTCGAGCTGACCGTCACGTTTCGCGTGCGATAATCGACTGCAGTTGTTCATCCCGATGATCATCTGTGAAATCGGACAGCATCCGCTGAATGCGATCGTGCGCTCCGGCAAACTCGAAGCACTCGGCGGTCGTGCCGGGCTGGCGAAGACGCTGGAGATGGCGCTCAGCTACGCCGAAGAAATCATCGCGAGCGATCCCACGGTGAGACTTCCGGCGAAGCGCTGATTCTGTGTGGGTGCCGGCTTCAGCCGGCACAACGCGGGCTGAAGCCCGCGGCCACACAGAATCGCATCACGACCAGCGCATGACGAACGTGCAGTTCGCATCGCCGGCACACTGGCAGCTGCTCTCGGTGACGATCACGTTCCGGCCGCCGTGGATGCGCAGCGCTTCCTCGTAGTAGCCGATCGCGCTCGAGCAGTACGTCGGGCTGAAACACGCGTAGCCGCTGTGGATCATGCGACCGCCCTGGTCGCTGGATCGTTCGTAGACGACGGTGCCGAAATCCTGGAACTGCGCGTGAAGCGCGGCGGAGCGTCGGAAGAATTCGTGGATGTCCTCGCGCTTGTGGAGCCGGTACGTCGTTTCGAGATTGATCTTCGCCGAGAAGCGGCCCAGATCCTTGAGGACGTTCCTGCCGTACTGGACGGCGATGGCGCGATCGAGCGTCACGACCGCCTCGAACGAGCACCACGACGACGGAAGCGTCGTCGCGATCTCCGTCACGACATTCTGCGGCAACGAGCGGAGAAGCTTGTTGGCCACGTCTTCGCTGTGCGTACGGCGCAGCCAGTCGATGTGCGCGCGAACCATGCCGCCTTTGACGCGGCCGCCGGTAACGACTTCCCGCAGGTGTGCCGTTCGGATGTCCATACGGAATTATCGCACCGCTATGCCTCCGGCACCACTTCAATCGCGGGCCCCTTTGGCTTGCTGAGCGACGTCACATACGTCACGCCGACGACTCCGGCGATCGTCAGGATTGCCCCGGTCGCCGCCATTCCGTTGATCGTCTCGTGCAGAAACACGGATCCGAGGGCCATGGCGACGAGGACGGCGAGCTGGGAGATGACGCCGACGGTCATCGCGTCGACCCATCGCAGGCTGAACGTCAGCGCGAGTTGTGCGCCGATCGCGAGAATCGACGTGGCCGCGAGCGCGACCCACTCATGGGCGCGCGGCGTCTTCCACGTGTACAACCCGAGCGGCGCCGTCGTCAGAAGCCCGAGGAAACAGAAGGCTCCGTAGACGGCCCACAGGTTTTCAGCGCGGCGCGCCGCACGCATCGCCGTGACCGCGATGCCCGATGCGACCGCAGACAGCGCGCCGATCAGCTCCCACTTTCCGAATCCGAGAAGATTGCCCGGTGCCGCGTGCGAACGGACGACAAAGTAGACACCGAGCAGCGCGATCGGCATCGGGATCAGAACTTTCGCGCTGATGTGCTCACCGATGAACAGGACCGAGAACAGGCCGCTCCAGATCGGAGCGGTGTAGTTGAGCAGCGTGGCGACGCCGGCGCTCGTGTGTTCGATCGCCAGAAAGTAGAGAAGCACCGCGATCCCGCCGAAGAAACCTCGATAGAAGAGCAGGTCGATGCGCTTGAAATGCATCGCCGCGCGCCGATACTGCGAGACGACGAGGACGGGCAGCATTCCGACCGCGAACCGCACCATCGCCACTTCCGGTCCCGACAAACGCGCCGACGCGATCTTCGCCGCGAACGCCATACACCCGAACATCGTCGCGGACGCAACCATCGTCAGAAGCGCGCGGCGGGTGGCGTGATGATCATGCCCGGCCGTTTTTGCTATCGTCTCCGCCACCGTGATCGAAGATAGCACGCAAAAAACATTGAAATACCGTGACGCAACACCATCCGACGCCGCCGGCATCGTCGACTTTCAAATCGCGATGGCCGCCGAGACGGAAGACTTCGCGCTCGATCGCACGATCTGCACGAAAGGTGTGCAGGCCGTCTTCGCCGATCGATCGCTCGGCCGTTACTTTGTCGCCGAGGCCGATTCACAACTCGTCGCGTCGCTGATGATCACGCTCGAGTGGAGCGATTGGCGCAACGGAGTGGTCTGGTGGATCCAGAGCGTGTACGTGCGTCCCGAGTTTCGCCGTCGCGGCGTCTACGCCGGGCTGTACAACCACGTGAAGCAGATCGCCGAGCGCGACCCGAACGTCCGCGGCATCCGCCTCTACGTCGACCGCCGCAACACCTCCGCGCAGGAGGTCTACCGGCGCATGGGCATGAACGGCGAGCACTATCAGGTGTTCGAGTGGATGAAGAACGAGGGATGAGGGATGAGGGATGAGGGATGAAAGGTCGATTCATCCCTCATCCCTCAGCCCTCATCCCTTAGAATCACGCCATGTCCGCCATCGGCATCGTCCGCCACGTCTTTCGATTACTCACAGGAAAGGCCCACATGCTCAAGCCCGGTGATCCCGCTCCCGATTTCGATACGACCGATCAGGTTGGTCGTCCAGTGCGACTGCGCGACCTGCGCGGGCGCAAGGT
>DASVHS010000376.1:0-2583 GCA_036382495.1 Thermoanaerobaculia bacterium
CGAGCAGCGTCGCCTCCAGCACTTCGAAGTTGTAGAGAAACTGATGTCCCCATCCGCGGAACGCGCGATTGATGCGGAAGCAGTCTTCGACGCGCGCGTTGCCGTAGTGCGTGGCGAGCACCCAATCGAGATTCGGAGTCGGAGAGACGCAGGACGCCGTCGTGGCGCAACACGCGCCGGCACTCGCGCAGAAAATACATCGCGTCGCCGTAATGCAGATGCTCGACAAAATGCTCGGCGAAGATGAACCTCACGTCGCGGAACGGCAAGCCGTACGTCACGTCGACGACGCGATCGACTCCCGGCAGGCGGCGGTTGTCGATGTTCGTCCACCCCGGAATCCGAATCTTGCCGCTGCCGATGTGCAGACGCTCTACGCGCTCCGCGAAGTAGAGCTTGCGCAGTTTCGATGGAGCGCGTTTCAGGTAGTGGAAAAGTGACGGCATGGCCCCTCATGTCATCCCGAGCGAGAGCGAGGGACCTGGGCGTGGGGAGGCCGGCCACCCGGCCACCCGGGTCCCTCGCTCACGCTCGGGATGACATATGTGACAGAGCGCGGATCACAGCTCCGCGCTCTGTTTTCAATCCCGTCGGAAATGCGCCCCTCGCGACACCGGATTGCGCAGCGCCGCCGACGCCACGATCGCCGCGCACTGCTGTCCGTGAAACAGCTCGACGATCGGTTTGCTGATCGTGGCCTCGTGGTAGAACTTCGTCAGCCGGTTTCCGAGCTCGCGCATGTCGGCGACAGCGCGCTTCAATCGCTCGTACGTGCGCACGATGCCGACGTAGTTCCACATCGTGTGCTGAATCGTCGTCCAGTCCTGCAGGATCAGCGCTGGATCTTCGACATCGAGCGTTCCCGGCGCGCGCCAGTCGGGAATCGATTCGATCGTGTTCGGACGCAGGACGCCGCCGCCCGTCAACTTCGTTCGAATCGAGATCGCGGCGTAGTAGCCCCACGTCAATCCTTCCAGGAGCGACGTCGACGCCAGGCGGTTCGCGCCGTGCAGTCCGGAGCACGACGTCTCGCCGATCGCATACAGACGATTGAGCGTCGACTCGCCCGACGTGTTGCAGAGGACGCCGCCGCAGAAGTAATGGGCCGCGGGAACGACGGGAATCGGATCTTTCTCGATGTCGACGCCGATGTCCGCGCACGCTTTGGCGATGTTCGGAAAACGCTCCTTGATTGGCTGATGACCGTGGTAGAAATTTGCGAGATCGAGATAGACGAATTCTTCCTTGTTCGTCGTCATCTCCTCCACGATCGCGCGGGCGACGATATCGCGCGGCGCGAGGTCGCGCTGCTCGGGCGCATATTTCTCCATGAAGTACTCGCCCTTCATATTCCGCAGCCGCGCCCCTTCCCCCCGCAACGCCTCGGACACCAGGAAGTGGTTCGCCTTCTTGTCGGCGAGTGCGGTGGGGTGGAACTGAACGTACTCCGCGTTCATGATCCGCGCGCCGGCACGGTTCGCCATGACGACGCCGTCGCCGATGGCATGGCGCGTGTTCGTCGAGTGCAGGTAGATCTGTCCGACTCCGCCCGTCGCCAGCACGGTGAAATCGGCGAAGACCGTGTAGACGTCTTCGGTCTTGTTGTCGAGCAGATACGCGCCGACGCATTCGTTCGTCAGCCGGTAGCGCACCTGAATGTTCGCCGGATGGTGATGCGTCGTGAGGAGATCGATCGCCGTGATCTCGGTCGCGAGCGTGATGTTCGGCTCGCTCTTCACGCGATTGAGCAGCGAGACCTCGATCGCGCGCCCGGTCCCATCGCCGGCGTGGATGATGCGCGGGATCGAGTGCGCGCCTTCCTGCGTCAGATCGAGCTCGCCCTCTTCGCTCATCGAGAACGGGACGTGAATCTCGTCGAGCAGAAGTTCCTTGACGACACGCGGTCCTTCCTTCGCCAGAAAGTTCACCGCCTCCTCGTTTGAGATCCCTGCGCCGGCCTTGATGATGTCGTGCACCAGACTCGCCGGTGAGTCGTTCTCACCCTCGTAAATGATTCCGCCCTGAGCCCAGAACGTGTTGCAGTCACGCGGATCGGAAGCCTTCGTCACGAGCAGAACGCGAATGCCCGCGCTGGCGAGCGTCAGCGCCGTCGTGAGGCCGGCGATGCCCGTGCCGATGACGAGAACGGGGAAATGGGCGCGATTTTCGAGCGCGGGCACCACGAGATTCTATGCTGGAGCGTCGAACGAGGGATGGGGGAATGGGGATGAGAGAGCGGTCTGCCAAAGAATTTCGAAGTTCGAAGTTCGAATTTCGAATGAAGAATTCAGAGGCGGATCGGGCAATTCTTCATTCTTAATTCGAACTTCGAACTTCGAACTTCTTTGGCCTTGTCAGCCTCCTCATCCCTCAGGAAACGTCCCATCGCGCCGTCAGCCTGCGCGCGGTCAAAAAGAAGGCCACCGCCCACGCCAGCAGAACAACGACCGGCAGGACCAATGAGCTCAGCGGTTCTTCCCGCCAGAACACGTTCGTGAACCCTTCGATCGCCCAGGAGTTGAACAGCGCCAGCCCGGCTTTCTGCATTGCCGGCGGCATCAGGAACCTTGGCCACATCGAGCC
>DASVHS010000377.1:0-3114 GCA_036382495.1 Thermoanaerobaculia bacterium
ATGTCCGCATTGCCCGAAACCCGGCGATGACGGCCAGCGCAGCGCGGAAGAGCTCTCGACATACGAAGCCTACAAGACGGTGGATCAGATCGCGGCGCTCGCGCCGAGGCAGTTCATCATCACCGGCGGTGATCCGCTGGCGCGCCCGGATCTGTTGCAGATCATCGACTACGCAAAGCGCCGCCACCTCGAGCCGGCCGTCGCACTCAGCTCGACGCCGAACCTCACACCCACTACCATCGATGCGTTGCGCACGAGCGGAGCCTCGACTCTCATCTTCGCTTTGAACAGTTCGATTGCGTTGCAGCACGACAGCTTCAGCGGATATCCCGGATCGTTCCAGCAGACTCTCGACTCGATCCGAGCCGCGCTCGCAGCGGGCATGGCTGTCGAGATCGACACTCTGCTGACGAGACGCAACGTCGCCGGCATCTCCGCACTCGCCGAGCTTCTCTCCGGACTTGGAATCGCAGCGTGGAACGTGCATTTCGTCGTCCCGATCGGCAACGCGCGCAGACTCGAGCTCCTCACTCCCGATGAAGCCGAGCGTGCTTTTGCGGTGCTCGCCAACGTGCAGCGCAACAATCACTTTCGCGTTCGCACGGTCGAAGCACCGGAGTACCGTCGCTATCTGCTGCAGCAACGGACCGGCTCAACGTGGGCGGACTTCAGCACAGACCAGCCGGCCGAGATCGACGACTGTGCGATCGACGACATCGTGTTCATCGGAGCGACCGGCGCGGTCCGGCCGAGCGAGTTCCTGCCGATCGCCGCGGGCAACGTCCGGTTCCGGCCGCTGTTCGGCATTGTGCGCGGCAGCGATCTCTTCGTCGCGTATCACGATCAGGCCAACCTGACCGGAAAATGCGCACGCTGCGAGTTCAAGGGATCCTGCGGCGGCTCGAGAGCCCGCGCGTGGGCGATGACCGGAGTGCTGTTCGGTTCCGATCCGCTGTGCGCATACGAGCCCGCGCGGCTCGCCCGGGAGGCCACAGCGTGACCGCCGAGCGATATGACCCGCGGTCAACACCGTGGCAGGTCGAAGACGGGGCGTTCTACGAGATCGAGTCGCCGCGCGAGCAGATGGAGTTTCTTCTCCGCTACGCGGTGCTCGCCCCGTCCAGCCATAACACGCAGCCGTGGATATTCAGGATTGTCGAGGACGGGATCCAGGTTTCCGCCGACTATTCGCGCCGCCTTCTTCTGACCGATCCCGATGATCGCGAGCTGCTGATGAGCGTGGGCGCGGCGATCACGAATCTCCGCGTCGCCGCGGCGTGGTTCGGATTCGAGACCACGGTCATGTACGAGCAGCGTCCGGAGGAATCACTGCCGGTCGCTTTCGTGGCGATCCGCGAGACCAGCCGCACCCCAGAAGACTTGCGCCGGCTATTTCCCGCGATCCGGCAGCGACATACGAACCGCCATGTGTTCAACGCCGAGCCGCTTGGCGCCGACGCCGTCTCCGCCATCTGCGACGTCGTCGATGAGCATCCCGGTCTGCTTTGTCTCCTGCGGAGGCAGGACCAGAATCGCGTCGCGGATCTCATCGCCGATGGCGATCGCCGGCTGATGGACCGTCCCGCCGTGCGCGAGGAGCTTTTGAACTGGCTGCGCCCGGCAGGGACGACGCAAGGTGACGGCATGTGCACCGACTCGATCAGCCTCAGCGGCCCGTTTCCGATCACAAAGTGGTTCATTCGCAACGTGAATCCGGGCGAGTCGGCGGCGCGCCGCGACCGCGAACTGATCAAGGACGCCGCTGCGCTGATTATCGTGACCGCAGAGAACGATCGCGCGGCATTGATCCGCGCCGGTGAAGTCGTCGAGCGCCTGCTTCTGACGGTGACACGTTACGGCCTGCAGTACTCGTTCTTGAACCAGCCGATCGAAGTTCCCGAGCTGCGCCAGGTCCTGCAGGGTCTCGCGCTGACCAAATCCCCTCCCCAGTTACTCGTCCGCATCGGCCGTACAAATGAGACGACACGGCCGGCACCACGACGGCAGGTGAGCTCGGTCATTCATCCGTAAATTCGTCCCTTGGGCGTACCCTGATCTTGTTGAGGACGATCGACTCCCCTCTATTCGTGCAGCGCGTGTCACTCCTTCGAGACGCTGTGCCGAGCTTCTCCGAATATCCTTTCTCGCTCCCGGTCGTCTCGAACTTCGAATCGCTCGATCTAGCTACGCCAGTCACATTTCTCGTCGGTGAAAACGGCTCCGGAAAGTCGACGCTTCTCGAAGCGATCGCCATCGCGGCGGGGTTCAACGCCGAGGGAGGCAGTAAGAACTTTCGTTTCGAAACACGTTCAGCTCACTCTCGACTCTTTGAGTTCCTGCGACTGACAAAGGGCGTTACGCGTCCGCGAGACGGTTACTTCCTAAGAGCGGAAAGCTTCTTCAATGTGGCTTCTGAAATCGACCGCCTTGACGAAGAACCGGGTCCTGGTCCGCCGATTACGCCCTCGTATGGGGGCGTCTCGCTCCACTCGCAATCACACGGTGAGTCCTTCAACGCTTTGCTGACGAATCGGTTCCGAGGAAAGGGTCTCTACATTCTGGACGAGCCGGAGGCTGCGTGATCACCAACGCGCCAACTGGCGGCCCTGAGACGCATCCATGAACTTGTCGAGAACCAGTCGCAGTTCATCATTGCTACTCATTCACCGATCATCATGTCTTACCCGAATGCTCGGATTCAGCTGATCGAGAACGGCGCGCTGCGCGAGGTGGCTTACGAAGATACGGAGCACTTTCAAGTGACGCGGCAATTTCTGAATCACCACCGCAGCATGCTTGGTGAACTGCTCGCTGAGTCGTCGGACACGTGAATCCAATCACGCACGCTCTCGTCGGCTGGTGCCTCGCCGAAACGGTTTCGGGAATCGCTGTCCGGGAGCGAGCAGCGATCGTGCTTGCGAGCGTCGCCCCCGATCTCGACGGATTCGGGCTTCCGTTCGAGCTCGCGACGCGCGATGGGCCTCGTCCCCTCCTGTGGTGGACGGAGTATCACCATGTGCTCGGGCACAATCTGCTGTCAGCCGTGCTCGTGGCGGCCGCCGCGGCGATCGTGAACAAGAACCGAAGGCTCCTGGTGGCCGCCGTTGCGTTCGG
>DASVHS010000378.1:0-4181 GCA_036382495.1 Thermoanaerobaculia bacterium
GAGCCGAGCGCATGCGACGTGCAGCAGAAAGTGCACGACACATGTCGTGGCTGGGACGACTTCACCAACGAAGAGTTATCCCGTTTCTACTATGAGATGACGGGCAAGGAGATCGTCGTAGCATGACGGTCGTGGTCGAGACTCCCTATCCGTCTCACCTCGAGTGTGACGTCGTTCTGCGAACGGGGCGGACGATCCGTCTCCGGCCCGTGCGGCACGACGATAGGGAAGGACTGCTGAACTTCTTCCGCCATCTGTCTCCGGCTTCTCTCTATTCGCGGTTCTTCGACATGCGCACGCCGGAAGCCGCTGTTGCGTGCGCGCCGGTCGACGTCGACTATCGCCGCACCTTCGGCATGGTCGGTGAGCAGAGCGGCGAGATCGTCGCGGTCGCGCACTACTTCGCGTTGATCAAGCGGCCGGAGATTGCCGAGGTTGCATTCGCGATCAGCGATGACCTGCAGGGATGCGGCGTCGGGACGCGGCTGCTCGAGAAGCTCGTCGACGTCGCGCGGACGCATTCCATCGTCCGCTTCGAAGCGGAGACGCTCTCCGAGAACCGTCCGATGCTGTCCGTGTTCCTCGACTCGGGATTTGATGTCGTCAGTCATTCGGACAGCGGTGTCGTCGGACTGTCGTTCCCGATCAGTTCGACTGTGAAATCTGAACAACGTTCGGCCGAGCGCTCCCAGAAAGCGGCGTCGGCGTCGATGCGGCCGGTGTTCGCGCCGAAGTCCATCGCCGTCGTCGGCGCCAGCCGCCGCCCCGGTCACCTCGGCGGCGAAGTTCTACGTCATCTCCGCACCACCGGATTCCAGGGATCGCTCTATGCCGTGAATCCGAATGCGAAGCAGATCGGCTCCGTGCCGTCGTATCCGTCGCTGCGTGACATCAGCGAGCCGGTCGAGCTGGCGATCATCGCCGTGCCCGCCCGCGACGTGGAGAAAGTCATCGACGACTGCATCGACAAGGGTGTCGCCGCCGCGGTCGTGATCAGCGCCGGCTTCGGTGAGACCGGAGAGGCCGGGCGCAAGGCCGAGCATCGCCTTCTCGAGAAGGTGCGCGCGGCCGGGATGCGGATGGTCGGCCCGAACTGCATGGGCGTTCTCAACACCGACCCCGACGTGCAGATGCACGGGACGTTCGCCTCGCTCTTCCCCCCGCCGGGCAATGTGGCCATGTCCAGCCAGAGCGGCGCGCTGGGACTGGCGATTCTCGATTACGCGAAATCGTTGAACATCGGCTTCTCGACGTTCATCTCCGTCGGCAACAAGGCCGACGTCTCCGGCAACGATCTCGTTCAGTACTGGGCGGAAGACCCGAAGACAAATGTGATCCTGCTCTACCTCGAGAGCTTCGGCAATCCCAGGAAGTTTGCGCAGATTGCGAGGCGGGTGGGGAAGGAGAAGCCGATCGTCGTCGTGAAAGCGGGGCGATCGCAATCGGGTGCGCGCGCTGCCTCATCGCACACCGGCGCGATGGCCACAGACGACGCTGTTGTCGACAACCTGCTCCGACAGGCCGGAGTCATTCGCACCAATACGCTGGAAGAAATGTTCGACGTCGCGACGCTTCTGTCGAATCAGCCGCTGCCGCGCGGCCGGCGTGTGGCGATCATCACGAACGCCGGTGGACCGGGAATCCTCGCGGCGGACGCGTGTGAAGCGAACGGACTCGAGCTCGCGACGTTGAGTGAATCGACGTTGAGCGGTTTGCGCGGATTCCTGCCGGCAGCAGCGAGCGTAGTCAATCCGGTCGACATGATCTCGTCTGCGACTCCTGAGCAATACGCGAAGACGCTGCAGGCGGTGCTCGATGATCCCGGCGTCGACTGCGTGATCGCGATTTACATCCCGGTCATCGCCACGGACGGGCCGGCAGTCGCCGCGACGATTCGCGACAGCGCTTCGAAGTCAGGCGGACGGACCATCGTGGCGACGTTCATGAGCGTGCAGGGCGTTCCTGCTCCACTCTCTCCTGTTCCGTCGTTCCCGTTTCCGGAACGCGCCGCGAATGCACTTGCGCGTGCAGCGAAGTACGCGGAATGGAAGAGCAAGCCCCTCGGCAACGTCGTCGAATATCATGACCTCGACGAGCCGGCGCTGCGCGGCGTCATCGAGACGGCGATCGCGAAGGGCGGCGGATGGCTCGATTCCGCTGAGGTGGCCGATGTTCTTTGCGCGGCGCGAATCAATGCGCCCGAAATGAAGATCGCAATGGATCGGGAGGCTGCCGTCGACGCGGCAATCTGCATCGACTTCCCCATTGCATTGAAAGCGTTCGGGCCGGCGCTGCTGCACAAGAGCGACGTCGGCGCAGTCAAGCTCGGAATCGACAACGTCGCCGCGGTCCGCTCGACGTTCGCGGACATGAAGGAACGGCTCGGCGAGAAGATGACCGGTGCGATCGTGCAGAAGATGGCGCCGCGCGGCGTCGAGGTAATGGTTGGCGCGACGGCCGATCCGATCTTCGGTCATATCGTCGCTTACGGCGCCGGTGGCACGCTCGTCGAGCTGCTGTCTGACGTTGCGTTCCGCGTCCTGCCGCTGATGGATTCCGACATCGACGACATGATCAGTCAGGCTCGCGTGTCGAAGCTTTTCGCGGGCGTTCGTGGTGCACCACCGGCGGATGTCTCCGCGGTGAAGGAAGTCATCGGCCGTATCTCCGCGCTGCTCGAAGTCTGTCCGGAGATCCGCGAGCTCGACGTCAACCCGCTGATGGCCTGCGAGAACGATGCGACCGCGGTCGATGCCAGGATCCGCGTGGAAGCAATCGTGCCCGGCCCCCCCTCCCGCCGGGTCGCCTACTGATGGGGTCAGGTCTTTAGTTCTCAGTTTTTTCTACCAATCGAAGAAATTACTGAGAACTAAAGACCTGACCCCATACCTCACGCGAGGTGATGCTTGAGCACGTCGTCGCGATTGCGCGATACGTAGATGAGGAGCACGGCTGCGGCCGCGATCGCCCACTTCCAGGGCTGAATCGCCGGCAGATCCTGCTGATACAGAACCTCGGCCGTAAACGCGATCGGCAGCACGGAGAGAATGACCCATCCGATTCTGTTGATTTGTTTGCGCATGAGATGAACTTAGGCCCGGCTCGAACAAGGCGATGTGACGCTTGATCGCCGCGGTTGTGACGCGGAGCAGTCCGCCAAACAATCGGCCGGCATCCCCGGTCACAATCGCTCTATGAGTCCCTCCCTTACTCGATCGCGAATGCAAACCGATCATGGCCTTGCGCCAAAAGGAGGATCAATGAACTACCTGACCAAGTTTGATACGTGGAATCCCTTTGAAGAGCTCTCAACACTGCGCAACCGCATGGACCGCCTCGTGTCCCAGGCGACCGGCGAACCTCCGAACGAGGAACTGTTCCCGACTCAGTGGGTCCCCGCCAGCGACGTGGTCGAGACGAAGAACGCGATCATCGTCAAAGCAGAACTGCCGGGACTGACGGAGAAGGACGTCGCCGTTGAGATCGAGAACGGCCTGCTCATTCTCAAGGGCGAGCGGAAGTTCGAGAAACAGGCGGATGAAAAGGGCTATCGCCGCATCGAGCGCGCGTATGGCACCTTCCTCCGCACCTTCACGCTCCCGCCGAATGTGGCCCAGGACAAGATCAGGGCAGCCTTCACGAACGGCCTGCTCGAGGTCGAGATCCCGAAGAAGGAAGAGGCCAAGCCGAAGGCGATCAACATCGCCGTGAACAAAAAGCTCAGTGCGGCAGCGTAAAGTCGCCTCATTCAAAGGGGGAGAGGCGCCCTCAGGGGCGCCTCTTTTTTTCCTCTCCCCGCGTCACCTCACACGGTGAGGTTCGACCACGCGTCGTGGAACCGCCGTCACCGTCCGCCGTGGGCCACGCGAACCATGATGACGTTGTGAGAGGGAGGCGATATGAACGCCAACTCATTTGAACGCATTCTGGTGCCGACCGACATGAGCGAGTTCGGCGATCTCGCATTTCGCTATGCGATGTTGTTCAACCAACGGCTCCAATCGAACGTGACCCTGCTCCATGCCGAAGAATTCAGCTACCTCGGCCTGACGGATCTGCCGCTGAGTTACTACCTGGAGAACGCACCGGAAGCGAAGATGCGATTACTGACGAAGCTTCGCAACTACGCAAGCGAGCATGCGCCGAAGGGCGCGCACGTCGAGACCCTGGTCGTGGACAAT
>DASVHS010000379.1:0-9717 GCA_036382495.1 Thermoanaerobaculia bacterium
AGCCGCCGGCGCCCGGTGAGCAGCTGGACGACCAGCACGATCACGGCGATCACAAGCAGCGCATGAATCAGGCTGCCGCCGTAGCCGAACGAAACGCCGCCGAGCCAGAGGATCACCAGGATCACGATCACCAGCCAGAGCACATTTCCCATGTCTGTTCGAGGCTGCTAAGTGCGTGCCCGTTCTTTAGAGCGCAGAGCGCAGAGCGCGGAGCGCAGGTTAAGACATCTGCGCTCTGCCCACTGCCCTCTGCGCTCTGTTTTTATTCGCCTTCGTTCGGATCCACGGTCGCGGCAGCCGTGACCTCGGCTGACGCGGCGGCGTAGGCGGGCATTTCTGTCGCAGTCGCCGGCACCCATTTCTCGATCACGTCGCGGGTGTTGAAAACACCGAGCTTCTCCATCAGGAATTCGAACTTCCTCTCGAGCGCGTCGATGATCGGCTGCTTGTTCTCAGGCGGCAGCTCCCACAACCGGCGCTTGAACGGGCCGAGCGCTTTCTTGCGGGTTTTGTAGACGAACTGTTCGTCGGTCTCGCCGGGCTTGCGTTCGTCGGCCGCGTTCGTGAAGCAGAACTCGCGAATCTCGTCCTTCATTTTCTGCGGCAGCGAAGGCGCGTCCAGGGTCATGTTCTGGAAGCCGGTCGCGAGGTGAATCTCGACCGCATTCGATTCGGGGAACTTGTTGAACACTTCTTCGGGCAGCGTCGACGCGCCGTGCTGCACCGAACCGGCGATCTTGTACTCCTTGCGGCAGATGTCGGTGACTTCGCGCAGGACGTTGAAGTCGATCTTCGCCTGCGCGATCGTGCCGTCGGCCATCGGGACGCCGCCGTGCGACGTTCCGGTCTGCACGGAAATCTTGGCGATGCCGTTCGCACCGTCGAGATGACGCTTCAGTCCTTCCATGTACGCGCGCACTTCATCGGGCTGCGTGTTGTACTTGCCGACCTCTCCGATTTCGCCACCGACCGAGATCTCGATGCCCTTCGGTTGATGTTTGCGGATGTACTTCGTCAGGTGCGCGGTGTTCTCGTAGTTGTTGCGCTGCTGTTCGTCTCGCGTCGAATGCGACAGATCGACGAGCGTCGATGTGTCGATATCGATGTTGTAGAACTCGGCAGCAATCGCTTCGTCGATCAGCGACTCGAGCGCTTTCAACTCACTCTTGCGACCCTCTTCGGTCGTCCATTTCTTCGCGCTGGCCTGGAAGTGATCGCCCTGGATGAAGACCGGCCCTTTGTAACCCTCGCGCATCGCCGCGGCGAGAACGCACGCCGCGTACTCGGCCGGCCGCTGCTCGGTGTAGCCGATCTCCGAGCGCGCGATCTCGAAGATGAACGGGCCGACGTTGTGGCGCATCGCCGCGCGGAATAGTCCGCGCGCCGCGTCGTACGTGAGCGCGCGGATGTTGAACGCAGGCACGGTGAATCCGCTGCGAACCTGACCGCGTCCGATCGCCGAATACAGCGGATAAATCGATGAGGAAACTGCGCCGCTCTTCCTCGAGCGCAAATGGATCTGCTTTCGAGCCTCCGATCGCGCTTTCTCGTCGCCGAAAACAGAGGTGAACGCGAGCTGGTCGATCTCGTGGGTCATGATTGGTTGCCTCGCATTTGCGGAATGTAGCAAAAAAGGCTCTCAGCTCTCAGCTCTCAGCGGAGAAACAATTCAGCTTAGAGCTTAGAGCTACCGTGCGACGCCGACGTATCCGCGGATTCTCTCGACCAGCTCCATGACGTCGAACGGCTTCATCACCGCGCCGGCAGCGCCGAGGGTGCGGAGCTCGTCGGCCTCGACGGGCTCGCCGGAGAGGATCACGATCGGAGCCGAGAGACCGCCATCGCCTCGCAGTGATTGGATCGTCTCGCTCACGGATGAACCGGGGATGTTCTTGTCGAGCAGGATGAGGTCCGGCGATCGCTCGCCCGCGGTCGTGATCGCCGCGCGGCCGCTGCTCGCCACACGCGCTTCGAACCCGAACTCGCGCAGAACGTTGCGCATGAGCGTCAGGATGGGTACATCGTCGTCGATGACGAGGATCACTGGCTTGGACATCGCTTATTTTGAGTGTTGACCTGGCCCGGAGTGTAAAGGTTTTGGACGACACTTGCCAGTAGACTGTGTACGTAATGGCTGTCCGGCACGATCGGAAACAATCGATTCTCGATGTGATGGGTCCTGTGATGGTCGGTCCCTCCAGCTCCCACACCGCCGGCACCGCCCGCCTCGGCCGCGTGGCGCGGGAGATTCTCGACGAGGACCCGACGGATGTTCACTTCTATCTCCATCCGCCGCTGGCCGCGACGTATCGCGGTCACGGGTCAGACTTCGCGCTTGCCGGCGGCTCAATCGGCCTCAACGTCGACGATCCTCGGATTCCGGAGGCGCTCCGGATCGCCGAGCAGATGGGCGTGGACGTCGCGTTCTCGGACGAGGATCAGGGCGACGTGCACCCGAATACCGTGCGGATCGAGATCAAAGGGAAGACGCGCGAGGTGGAGATCGTCGGTTCGTCGATCGGCGGCGGCGTGATCGAAGTCTTCAAGATCAACGGGTTCCAGACCAGATTCAAGGGCGACTCGCCGAGTCTGCTGCTGTTCTACCGCGACAGGCCCGGCATGATCGCCGAGGTGGCCGCGATCATCGCGGACGAGGGCATCAATATCGCGTCGCTGTACTGCTCGCGGAAGCAGCGCGGCAAGGACGCATTCATGGAGATCGACGTCGACTCGCCCGTGTCGGATTCGGCGATTGCACGGATCTGCTCGCTCCCGGACATGAGCGAGGCGCGTTACCTGGATCGCATTCCGTGATGGAACGGGTAACGGGTAACCGGTAACGGGTAACCGGAACATGTTTTTCCGGTTACCTGTTACCCGTTACCGGTTACCGATCAACAGTTAGCGAAACACGCCATGATCGAATCATTCCAACAACTCGAAGAGCTCGCCAGCGGCAAAGACCTCGCCGAAGTTTTTCTGGAAACCGACGCGCAGGAGCACGCCGTTCCGGCGGAAGACATCCTCGAAGCGCTGCGCAAGCGGCGCGCGGTGATGCGCGACTGCGTCGAGCGCGGCAAGAACGGCGGGCTGTCGATGGGGAAGCTCGTCGGCAACGAAGCGCGCCTCCTCAATGATGCGTTTCAATCGGGCAAGACGTTCCTCGATCCACTGACCGTGAAGGCCGAGTTGTACGCGCTGGCGGTGATGGGCGAGAACTCGCGCATGGGTGTGATCGTCGCCGCTCCGACGGCCGGCGCCGGTGGCGTCGTCCCCGGAATGCTGCTCGCGCTCGAGGAAGAGCGGCATGTCGATCCGGAAAGAACCGTCCGCGCGCTCGTCGTGGCCGGCGGAATCGGCTCGATCATCGCGTTGACGGCGAGCATCTCCGGTGCCGCGGGCGGATGCCAGAACGAAATCGGCGTCGCGTGTTCGATGGGCGCCGCGGGCGTCGTCTACATGATGGGCGGCGACACACGTCAATCGATTCAGGCCGCGGCGATGGCGCTCAAGAACACGCTCGGGCTCGTCTGCGATCCCGTCGGCGGACTCGTCGAAGTTCCGTGCGTCAAGCGCAACGCCTTGTTCGCCGTACACGGACTGACCGCCGCGCAGCTCGCGCTCGCCGGCGTCGAGTCAGTCATCCCGATGGACGAGATCGTCGAGGCGATGGTCCGCATCGGCCGCGCGTTACCTCGCGGACTGCGCGAAACCGCGGAGGGCGGCCTGGCAACCACGACAACCGGCGCCCAGATCGGCCAGCGCCTGAAAGACGAAGCAAACCAGCGACGAACGGAACGGGCGGCCGAACGCGAACGCGCCGCGCAAGAACGAAAATCTACTGCGAAATAGAGCGCAGAGCGCAAAGGGCAGAGCGCAGGAGATTAAGAGAGTCTGCGCTCTGCCCACTGCCCTCTGCGCTCTGATTTAAGGGTAGTAGTCCCGGATCGTCTTCGCTTTTCCGTCGCTGACCTGCACGGTGACTTCGCGCCACTTGCTGCCGGGCTTCACGCCCGTCGGCGGATAAAAGCCGAGGACGTATTGCGAACGGAGCTCGTTCTGGATGTCCGTGTAGATCCGTCCCAGCTCCTCGGCGCGGTCGATGTAGTAGACGTTGCCGCCGGTCTCGCTGCAGAACTTCCCGAACTTGTATTTGACGTCGATCTGATTCGACTTGATGCCGATGCCGATTCCATAAATCGGCACGGCCGCGCGGCGCGCGTACTCGAGCGCCTGATCGAACGCGAACTTCGATGACGTGTCCTGGCCGTCGGTAATGATGATCAGCGCCTTCTGTCCTTTGACGCCGAGGAAGTTGTAGAGCGAGAACACGACGGCGTCGTAGAGCGCGGTCGACTCCTCGGCGCGCAACTTGGCGAGCCCCGCGTTCATGTCGGCGAGCCGCGGGGACCACTTCTGAATCAGCTGCGGCTGCGTATCGAAGCTGACGAGGAACGCCTTGTCGCCCGCTCGCAGCACGTTCTGGAAGAACTGCGCGCCCGCTTTCTGGGCCTCGCTCATGCGCGGCTGCATCGATCCTGAGGTGTCAATCGCCAGGCCGATCGACAGCGGGAGGTTCTTCACGTACTCGAACTTCGTGATCTGGACCGGCTTGCCTTCGTCGAGAACCTTGAACGCAGTCTGGGCGAGGTCCGTCTTCGGATGACCGTTGAGGAGCACCGTCGTCGGAAGCTCGATCAGGTGAACGTCGACGGTCTCCATGTACGCCGGGGTGTTGATCATGACGACGTCTTCGACCGGCGGCGTCGGATCATCTTTCAGATTCGCGACGGCGCGCAGGTAGCCGACGCTCTGCGACTCGGGGATGTTCACCATCTGCACGAACGGAGCGTCGTACAACGTGGCCATCGGCGTCTCATTCAGAAACAGCTGCACATTGCCGAGGTTCTTCCCCTCGGGCACCTTGACGGCGACTTCGACCCGCGTCTTCCCTTTCACGCTGCCGAGGCGGGGAGAGACGATGCGGACGCGGAAAGGATCGTTGCCGGTGTTGATCGCGACGTCGTCGCCCGCGACTTGCGTCCCTTTGTCGTCGAGCGCGATGACGCGCACCTTGTGCACCTGCGGCACCACGCCGAAATCGAGGTCCAGCGTGAACGGCGGCTGTCGCTTGATCGCGATCTTCTTGCCGTCGAGGTAGAACTCGACCGCTTTGATGTTCTCGCCGACTGACACGGTCTCGATTTTCTGGATCCCGCTGACGAGGTCATCGGTGAACGGGACGATCCGCAACTTCGTCTCGCTGGATTGAACGTCTTCCTTCAGCAGCGCGACCGTCTTCGCTCCGGCGTCCTTTGCTTTCTGCTGTTCCGGTGAATCGAACAGCTCTGGCACGCTCACTTCGTTTTCGAGAATCGCTTCGGCAGCGGAGTTGGCGTCGCTGACTCTGATCCGCGACTGATAAGTGTCGGGACGGAGGAATCGGTCGATGACGACCGGCAGCTTCTCGTCCTTCACGTCGGCAGGGAAGTCGAAGCGGTAACGGTAGTTCTCGTACAACTCACCGTCGCGGAGGACTTCGCCCGTGACGTCGAGGCTGTACAGCTTCGTGCCGCCGACGTCTTTCGTCACGATCTGCGACCGCGGAACCGAGACTGTCATCTCGGCGTCGGTCTTCGAGCCCTGCTTTGCCGGGAACTTCACCGCGAACTCGGCGGGCAGCTTCGTCGCGTTCGGCGTCGCGATCACGACCGAGCGCAGGATCTTGTGCACGTCCTCCTCATTCATCTTCGGCGGATCGAAGACGTTGAGAAGCAGCGTTCGGTTGGATTGATTCTGCCCGATCGCCTTCATGATCTCGTCGCCGTTCGTGCACTCCGCCTCGATCTTGCTGAGAAACATGCCCGGCATCTCCGACTGCAGAAACACGTTCTGCACGGCGCCGTCGGAGTTTGACGAACTGCCCATGACTTCCTGAGAGATGAGCTCCGCGAGATCGAGGCTGTTGTCGCCGATCGGCCGCCACAACTTGTAGTCTCCGCCGAGGCGGGGCATGTAGAAGAGGAAGCGGACGTGGTGGCTGATGCTGGGGATGTAGAAGTAGTGCCAGATCTCGAGCGGTTGCAGCAGCCGCGAGCAGTCGATCTTCATCACGTCCATCGGCTCGCCGTAAAGAAGAAACGTGCGCGAGCGATCGGACGAGACCTGCTTGAACTGCTCCTTCACGCTCTCCAGGCGTTCGTAGTAGAGGTCCTTGAACGCGTGATTCGACGTGCCTTGCGCGACGTCGCGGCGTCTCCAGAAATCGTTGGTGTAGATCTCGCGCTGCGCGTCGGTCTCGAGGATCAGGAACGTATCGAGCTCGGTCTGCTGCATGATCGGCTCGACGTCCTCGAGGAATTGCCGGAACTTCTCGGGCAATTTGCTGATGCGGTCCTTGCGCTCGCGCCGTGACAGCTTGCGGACGCCCGGGTCCTGTTGCGTGGGCTTCGATTGGGCGGGGGGCTTGTCGGGTGGGGGAGCGGGAGTGCTGGTCTGAGCGACAATGTTGCTGACGGCGAACAGAATCGTGAGAAAGGCTGCTGCGAGCGCGCTTCTGTTCATGGGCACCTCTCCGGGATGGGTCTGATGCAGCGAATTTATCTCGACAACAATGCCACAACGGCGATTCATCCGGACGTGATGCTCGTCCTGGAGAAGTCGCTTCGCGATGTTTTCGGTAATGCGTCGAGCGTTCATCAAGAAGGCCAGCGGGCGCGGCAGGTGATCGAAGACGCGCGCGACTCGGTGGCCAGCCTCATCGGCGCCACCGCGCGGGACGTCGTCTTCACGAGCGGCGGGACCGAGTCTAACAACGCGGCGATTTTTGGCGCGGTTCCGCACGGCGGTCGTCATCACATTGTCACAACGATGATCGAGCACCCCTCGGTCGCCGAAGCGGTCACGGAGCTCGAGCGGCGCGGCCACCGCGTCACCCGCGTTCCGCCGGCCCGCAGCGGCGAAGTGTCAGCTTCTGCAGTCATCAAGTCGATCGAGCCGGACACGCGACTCGTCACCGTGATGCTCGCGAACAACGAGACCGGAGTCATCCAACCCGTCGGCGAAGTCGCGCGCGCATGTCGCGAACGCGGAGTGCACTTTCACTGCGACGCGGTCCAGGGCGCCGGGAAAATCAATGTCGACGTCAACGAGATCGGGTGCGATACATTGTCGTTGTCCGCCCACAAGATGCACGCGCCGAAAGGCATTGGCGCGCTGTTCGTCCGCCGGGGATTGACGCTGTCGTCGCACATCGTCGGCGGAGCGCAGGAGCGGCGGCGGCGGGCGGGGACGGAAAACGTGCCTCTGGCCGCGGCGTTCGGCGCGGCGGCGAAGCTGGCTTCATCGTTCGGCAACCAGCTCCGCGACCGGTTCGAAGCCGCGCTCACGGCGTCGTTCGACGTCGTCATCAATGGTGCGGCCGTGCCCCGGCTCCCGAATACGACCAGCGCGACGTTCCGCAACGTCGACGCCGAGGGTCTTGTGATCGCGATGGATCTCAGCGGGGTGGCCGTGTCGACCGGTTCGGCGTGCTCCTCCGGCCGCGTCGAGCCGAGCAGCGTCCTCCTGGCGATGGGTCTGTCCGCGGACGAGGCAAAGAGCACCGTCCGCTTCTCGATGAGCCGCTTCACGACGGCCGAGGAGTTGGATCGTGTCCTGACACTGCTCGCCGATGCTGTTCCGCGGTGCACAAAGGCGGTTGCTAAGAGCTAAGAGCTAAGAGCTAAGAGCTGAGAGCTGAGAGCTGAGAGCTGAGAGCTGAGAGCTTTCGTTCACGCATAACTCACGCTGCCCCCCTTGATCGTTGACGGTTTCACGGTACTCTGTGAGAGTCCCGATGTCCGACCAAGCCATCCTCGAAGGTGATCTCTCGCGTATCGCGTTACCGGACGTCCTGGGCTTCGTGTCGATGGTCCGGGGCACGGGTAAGCTCGTGATGCGCAACGAGAATCTCGAGCGCACGATGGTCTGGAAAGACGGCGAAATCGTCTTCGCCCAATCCAACTCCCCCGAACACTCCCTCGGCCTCTTTCTGCTGCGGAACGGCAAGATCACCGAGGAGCAGTACGAGGAGTCGCGTCAGAAGATCACGCCGGCGATGCGTCACGGCAAAGTGCTCGTGCAGATGGGCGCGATCTCGCCGAAGGACCTCTGGTGGGGCGTCAAGAACCAGGCGCTGGAGATCATCTATTCATTGTTCAACTGGGACAGCGGCCATTTCTCGTTCTACGAAAGCACGGAAGAGCTGACGTCCGAAAAGATCGTGCTTCAGCTGAATGCGTCGACGATCATCATGGAAGGCGTGCGGCGCATCGACGAGACGGCGCGCATCCGCGAGAAGATCACCGGTCCGGAGATGGTGTTCGCTAAGGTCGGCGGAGCGGCGCCCGATTTCGACGAGCTCGACATGAACGAGACCGAGATCGAGATCTACAACAACATCGACGGCAGGCTCTCGGTGCGCGATCTCATCGGCAAGTCGGAGCTGACCGAGTTCGAAGTCACGCGCATCCTGTTTCAGTTGCTGTCGGCGCGCCTCGTCGAGCCCGCGCCTGAGCCGAGCGACATGAGGCCGGTGTTCCTCGACGTCGAAGATTCACCGGAGCTGCTCAAGATCATCTCTGCCTACAACGACATGTTCGGCAAGCTGTTCATCTCGCTCGATCGCGCGGTCGGCGAAGAGGCGGCGCGCGACATCTTCATGAACACGCTGCAGAGCTCGGAGACGGACGACCTCTGGATCGGCGTGTTCTTCGACCAGGACGGGCGCTTCGACGAGAACATGCTCATCGCGAACATCTCCGAGCTCCCGCTCGATGAACGCAAGTCGGTTCTTGACGAAGGGTTGAACACGTTGCTTTCCGTTCAGCTGTTCGAGGTGTCGCAACATCTCGATGCTGCCGGGAAGGTCGACATCTTCCGCTTCATATCGGATCAGAAAGCGGCTCTCGAGCAGATGGCGTCCGCCTAGCGCGCGCGAGCAGTACCGCACCGATCACCACACAGATCACGCTGAACAACTGCGCGACCGTGAACGGTCCGAGGAATCGGTCGTCCTTCGCGCGGACGATCTCGACGAGAAACCGTTCGATGCCGAGCATGATCAGAAAGAGGCCGAATGCGCGGCCGCGGACGTGAGGGCGGCGGTTGTAGCGCATGAGGATGAGGAACATGACGAGCGCGGACGCCGATTCGTAGAGCTGTGTCGGATGGACACGCAGGATCTGATCGGCCGGAATCGACGGATCGACGTGGACGCCGAACTCGCGGAGAGACGCCGCGGTCGTCGGCGGTGCACCTTTCGGAAACGCGATGCCGACCCATGAGTTCGTCGGCGCGCCGTAGTCGTCGCCGACGAGAAAACAGCCGATGCGTCCGAGGCAGTAGCCGATAGCCATTGCGGGGGCGGCGGAGTCGGCGGCGGTGAGGAAATCGACACGGTTGCGCTTGATGACCCACGACACGGCGGCCGCTCCCCCGATCAATCCGCCGTACCAGACGAGACCAGCGCGCTCGAACAGCAGGTGCCAGTCGTGAAAGAGAATCGAGTAGTAGATCTTCGCGCCGACGATCCCGCCGATCGCCGCGGCCATGACCATCGAAGACGCGACGTCGTCACTGACGTTGTGCCGCCCCAACTGGCGCGCAAGCACCCACCCCCCGATGATGAATGCGAGGAACATCATCAGGCCGAAGGTGGTGATCTCGAAGTTACCT
>DASVHS010000380.1:0-3325 GCA_036382495.1 Thermoanaerobaculia bacterium
CGATCATCCGCGTGCGCGCATCAGCGTCGCGATACCGCGCCGACAGCTCGATCCTCTACAGACACCCGGAAAATTTCACGACCGCCACGTCCGTCCACGCGGAGAACGGCAAGTCGTACGAGGGCGGCGTGCTCCTCACGTTCGCTCCGGCCTCCGTCGACGCGGCCTATTCACGATTCGACAACAGCGGCACAACCCCGTTCACAATCGATCGCTATCGCGCACGAGTTACTTTTAAGTTATTCGGCAAGACAGGTGCGGCCGCGGAATGGGATCGGGACCGCTACAACGAGCCGGCCCCATCATTCGGCAACTTCGATGCAAACCGATACGGAATCTACCTTCGCTGGAACCAGTAAGGGCGCTTCTGTATCTATAGTCTATAGACGCGTATGACACTACTTGGCGGACTCGGCAGTAATCCATCGGGAATGACGATCACGTTCCCGGGTGGTGTCGCAGTAGACGCAACACTCGACGGCAACACCATCCACACGGATCAACCTCCACCTCTTGGCCAGGGCGAAGCGATGACTCCGTTCGACCTTTTCTTCGCGTCGCTGGGCACGTGCATGGGTTTCTACGCACTGCGCTTCTGCCAGGAAAGGTCGATCCCGACCAACGAATTGCGGATCAATCTGCATCGCGTGTACGACACGGCGCGACATCGCGTATCGACCGTCGAGGTGTCGCTCGAACTTCCACCGGAGTTCCCCGAGAAGTACCACGACGCGATCCTGCGGTCGATCGAACACTGCTCCGTGAAGCGCCTCATCGCGGAGCCTCCGATGCTGGAGCTCACCGTGGTTCCGGCGCTTGTCGCGGTCACGTAGATCGGTAAACTGCATGTCATCCCGAGCGGGAGCGAAGGACCTGGGCGGTGGGAAGGCCGGCCTCCCGTTCCACCCGGGTCCCTCGCTCCCGCTCGGGATGACATGGGGGTTCGATGATCGTCCTCGACGGTGATCGCCCGCGATCCGAGCGAGCGCGATCCTCAGGACTCCTGCGGGGTCATACGGCCACGATTACGCGCGACGATCAGGATCGCACCGCCATACAGCGCCAGGGCAACTGTGATCGTCACGCCGTTGCCCGCAGTCAGGTCTTCGAGCAGCAACTTCACACCGCATGCGACAAGCAGCATTCGAGCGAGGTTCTTTGCCTCGGGCACACTGCCGCTCAAGCCGGTCAGAACGACCGCGGCAACCGAGAACACCACGGTGCGTGTCATCGCCAGGATCGCCCGGCTGGTCATGAGATCCGACAGGCCGCCGACGATCACCGTGATCGATGCCGCCGTCACAATCGCTAGAAGAATCAGACGCGATCGATGGGCTTGCTCCGACGCCACCCAGAGAGCCATCGCAGCCAGCAGGCCGACGATGACAACGATCGGCGATGGATCCTTCGCGCTGATGAACGCGGACGGCAGACCGGCCGCCACGGCAGCGGCAAGAGCCCAGCACGCGGCGTGAACGTTCATCCAGTCCCATGACCATCGCCGCGCTGCGAACGCCGACGCGAGCGAAGCCACTGCCCAGACGCCGGCAAGTGGAACGGGCTGGAGCACGAGAATCGTCCCCGCAAACGCAGCGATTGCGGCGCAGATCGCGAAGACGTCGTCGCGTGACCGGCGAAACGCCGCGAACCAGCACGCCGCACTGATGATGGCGCAGAGAATCGCGACGCCGATCACGTCTCCGTCATGGAACTGTGCGATCGCTGCCGCACCACCCAGCCCGATTGCCGTCGCGATCACAGCCTGCGCCGAGCGCGGAATCATGAGCCACGCCAGCGCAAACGCGATGAGCGCGATCTCAGCCGGGATGTTCTCGTGTCCCTGCGCCATCAGGGTCATCGCGATGAGCGGCAATGCCAGCGTGTCACTCGCTGCCGCGGCGATCGAGAAGATATGGAGAGGCCAATCGAAGATCGAGACGACGAAGCCGATGACGGACAGCGCGCACAACGGCTCGACGAGGTGCGACGTTCCGATCGCTACGCCGATGCACGTCAGGCATCCGAGGATGACGGCGATCAGGGCAATGGGGACGGATCGGTGGTGACGGGCCACCATGAGCATCGCCAACGACACCGCGACGATCAGCGAGCTCGCGATCGCCGGCGTCAGCAGGTGCAATCGCGTGGTCGCTTCCCAGATGAGCGATGCCGCGATCAGCGCTGCAGTGGCTGCATCGAACAACGCGACGATGGTTCGTCCTCGCTTCAATGCGCGGTCGGCAACGAATATCCAGAACAGCGCGTATGTCAGGCCGAGGGCGATGCCGGCGGCTTCGGCCAGCACGCCCATTTCGGTCAGCGCGCGGAGGACGTAGCCACCGCTGATGATCAGGATGCTCTTGCCGATCAGCGTCGCATCGATCGACGCGGCCGGCGTCTCAACGTGCTCGATATGCCTCTGAACCGGAAGAAGCGGAGCTCCCGCCTCCAGCCTCGCGAGCCGTTCTTCGACGACCGCCAGCCGTGCGGCCAGCATATCCATCTCGTTCTTCGACATCACCACTACGCCAACATTTTGGAATGCCTGTGTCGGTATTCAGTGTCACATTGATTCGTGCGGCTACTCACTCATGTGATATGAACATCGCCCTTAGCGTACAAATTGTGGAAGCAATACCCGCTCCGAGTCGACGCAGCTTCATCAACTGGTTCCTCGGATCCTCATTTGGAGCGTTGATCGCGTCTGTCATCTATCCGATCGTGCGCTACATCAGTCCGCCCAGGATCGCCGAGGCGAGCACGGCGCAGATCGAGGCCGGGGACACGAATGATCCTGAGCTCATGCAGAAGGGGTTCAAGATCGTCCGCTTCGGTTCCGACGCGGTGATCGTCATTCGCCTCAGCGATACCGACATCAAGGCGCTGTCGGCGACGTGCACGCATCTCGACTGCATCGTCGGCTACAAGAAAGACATCACCCAGGTTTACTGCAACTGCCACGGCGGCGCGTACGACGTCAACGGCCGCAACGTCAGCGGCCCTCCTCCCCGCCCGCTGACCCCGTACAAGGTGAACCTGGTGGCTAAGGGCAGCACGTCGACGATCGTCGTTTCCAAAGCATGAAATGAGCGCCAACGACGAAACGACCGGAAAACCGGGCCTCATCGGATGGCTCGACGACCGAGTCGGCTGGTCGACGCTCAAGGAATTCCTCTCGCACAAAACGGTGCCCATGCACCACTTCAGCGTCTTCTACTACCTCGGCGGCATGACGCTGTTCTTCTTCCTCATCCAGGTCAGCACGGGTGTCCTGCTGATGCTGTACTACAGGCCGTCGGCGGGCGAAGCGTACGAGTCGATCGAG
>DASVHS010000381.1:0-5182 GCA_036382495.1 Thermoanaerobaculia bacterium
GTCCTATGGCGGAGTGAGTCGTTCGCCGGACCTCATCATCATCAGAATCACCTTGAATGCCGGGCGCACGCTCGAGATCAAGAAGAATCTGTACGCAGACATCGCCAAGCGGCTCGCTGCGGCCGCGGATGTCCGGGCCGACGACGTCCTGATCTCTCTCACTGAGGTGACGAAGGAGAATTGGTCGTTCGGCGGAGGCCGGGCCACGTACGCATGAATACAGAGGGCAGATCCGCGCTCTGCGATCTGGGAAAGCGGGCTGGGCCGAGTAAAAAGGCTAGAATGCGCCGCGTTTGTCCGCTGTTGTCCGTCCTCGCGTGACCTGCAGGTCCCGTCGCGCGTCTCACGACAACAGAGAAACTGCCTTTCAAACTATGGGTCGATTTCTATCTTTTTCGCTCGCCACCTTGATCGTCGCGGGCGTTGCAAGCGCCCAGAGCGCGCCACAGCAGCAACCGCCGGCGCAGAAACCGCGGCCGGGGACCATCATCGACACTCCGTCGTCAGGCCGGATTACCGAGTCGCCGACGGGCACGACGGCGAGGCCCGCCGGGACGGCGCCCCAGGCGGGCGAAGTCATCGAACGGTTCGAAGCGGTTGGCAACACGACCGTGGCCAGCGACACCATCCGCGTCTACCTCGGGGTCAACCCTGGCGATCCGTATAACCCCGACGCGCTGCAGAAGAACTTTCTCAACCTCTGGCAGACCGGCCTTTTCGACGACATCAAGCTCGAATCGGACCGCGGAGACAAAGGCGTCGTGATTCGGGCGACCGTCAAAGAACGTCCTCGCATCGGATCGGTCGAGTACCGCGGCAACAAGGATCTGACCACTGCGAAGATCAACGAGGCGTTCGAGCGCGAGCACATCGATCTGCACGTCGGCAACACCGTCGAGCAGACGCTCGTCCGGCGCGCAGCGGACGCGATCAAGAAGACGTACACCGAAGGTGGATTCGAAGGCGTCACCGTAGCCACGTCGACCGAGGACCTCACCGAGCCGGGTGAGAAGAAGATCGTCTTCGTCATCAACGAAGGGACGAAGCCGAAGATCGGCACGATCGTGTTCACCGGCAACACCCATTTCACGAATCGCAAGCTCCTTCACCAGATGAAGGATGTGAAAGAGCACAACATCTATACGTGGATCCGGAAGTCGGATCTCTATATCCCGTCGAAGCTCGACGAGGATCTCGAGCGCGTCAAGAACTTCTATCAGGATTACGGATACCAGAACGTTTCCTTCGGCGAGCCGCAGGTCATCAACGTCGGCAAGAACCCGAAGAAGGCGCGCGTCAAAGTGGTGATCCCGGTGAAGGAAGGCGAGGTCCACTCGTTCGGCGAAGTCACCGTGTCGGGCAACAACGTCTTCACGGCCGACCAGATCATCGGCGACTGGCCGCTCAAGAAGGGCGAGATCGTCCGCCGCAAGGCAATCCAGACCCGGGCCGACGCTTTCGGCGAGGCATACCGCTCGCGCGGGTACATCTACGCGTACGTCAATCCCGAGTACGTCGAGAAGCCGGGCAACATCGTCGACGTGCACATGCTCGTCTACGAAGGCGACCAGTTCCACCTCGGCCGCCTGGAGTTCCAGGGCAACACGACGACGAAAGACAAGGTCCTCCGCCGTGAGATCTTCCTCGAGGAAGGTCAGATCATGGACATGGAGACCTTCAAGCAGAGCCTCTACAAGCTCGGACAGCTCGGGTACTTCAAGGTCACCGACAACCCCGACTTCAAGGTCAATCCCGAATCGAAGACCGTCGACATCACCGTCAAGGGCAGCGAAGAAGGGAAAAACGACATCCAGTTCGGCGGCGGCTACTCCGAAGGTGGCGGCTTCTTCGTTCAGTCGCAGTTCGCAACGCGCAACTTCCTCGGCGAAGGCGAGAATTTCTCGATCGGATATCAGAAGGGGCTTCGACTCAATTACTTCAGCCTGGCGTACTCCGACCCCTGGTTCCTCGACACTCCGAACAGCCTCGGCATCTCCGTGTACAACCGCGACACGGTGTATCCGGCGAACTACGGGTTCGAGGCGCGTTCGCGCGGCGGCTCACTGGCGTACGGATATCGTCTGGGACGTTTCGACAGTCTGTCGATGATGTACGGTCTCGAGCGCACGCGACAGCATTACGAATTCACGGCCACGCCGGACGCGAACGGCAACATCCCGGTCTCGACGGTCGCGGACTACGCGTTCACGATGTCGTCGATCGGCCCGAGCTACAACTACAACTCGTTCGATAATCCGTTCGACACGACGCGCGGCTCGCGCCTGTCGCTCAGCGCGGCGTATGCGGGCGGTCCGCTCGGCGGGTCGATCCATCTCCTCAAGCCGGTCGTGAACGCGACACACTTCTTCCGTCTGTCGCGCCGCAGCTCCATCGCCCTGAACGCCGAGACGGGGTACATCTATCCGATCGACAAGAATTGCTCGCACACGTACAGCGAGCGCGATTTGACCGGAAAGGCTCTTTGCATTCCGGAGGTGGAGCGCTTCACGGTCGGTGGCGAGTTCTCGGTCCGCGGATTCCAGACCGGCACGCTTGGACCGTACGAGACGCTCGCGGGACGAAGCGGCCCCGTCGGTGCTTACGCGATGCAGGTCTATAACTTCGACTACATCACCAAGATCAATGATCCTCTCCGGTTCGTGGTCTGGGCGGACGCCGGCTACGGTTACGGCTACAAGCAGGCGTTGGACTTTTCGAAGCTGCGCTATTCGACCGGCCTGGAGTTGCGTATCTTCCTGCCCGTGTTCCAGTTCCCTCTGCGGTTCATTTACGCTTTCAACCCGCAGAAACAGACGGGCGACCACTTCTCGAGCTTCCAGTTCACGATTGGCAGCGGTTACTAGTCCACTAAAGCGTTGCCGGGAATTACCCGCAGTTCTGTCATGATTTATCGGTTGTCCAACATTGAGAGCCATGCGCCAAGTGCTGGCGTGAGATAGCAGAAGGAGACTCCCATGAAGAAGTTCCTCGTAACGGTTATCGCGGCGGCGCTTGCGGCGCCGATGTTTGCGCAGACCGCGCCGGCACGCGTCGCTGTCATCGACGTGCAGCGCGTACTTGCGAATTCGGCGGCCGGGAAGACGGCGTCCGAACGGTTGAAGAAGATGCAGGACGATCGCGTCGTGCGCGCGAAACAGATGGACGACGAGATGCAGAAGCTCGACTCGGACATCAACACCAAGAAGCTCTCGCTCAGCGAGGACAAGCTCACCGAGATGGCCAAGCAGCTCTCGGACAAGAAGATCGCCGCGCAGCGCTTCCAGCAGGATGCCGAGCGCGAGATGGGCGAGGCACGCGACCGCACGCTGCTCGAGCTCGAGAACAAGATCAAGCCGGTCATCGACCAGATCGGAAAAGAGCAGGGTCTGGCAGCGATCTTCAACAAATTCGAGTCCGGTCTCGTCTACGCCTCCGACGCGATCGACATCACCGACTCGGTGATCAAGCGCTTCAACGACGCGACCGGCGGAGCAACACCGGCAGCATCGACGACGCCGCCTGCGAACACGACCCCCGCCAAGAAGCAGTAACTCGAGCTCGCAGGTCGTGTCCGCAAAAGCCGCCCGTTGGGCGGCTTTTTTCGTGCAGCGGGTACAATCCGCCGCCGATGCCTGAGGTCACGCTGGGCGAGATCGCCGACTTCGTTGGTGGAAAGTTCACGGGCGCGCGAGAAACGCGTGTGACCGGAGTGGCGCCGCTCTCCGACGCGACGGACCAGCACATCAGCTTCCTCGCGAACGCGAAGTACGCGCCTCAGCTCGAGACGACCCGTGCGGCGGCGGTGCTCGCCGGCAGCGATGTGGCCGGCGCACGCGTGATCCGCGTCGACAACCCGTACTTCGCGATGGCCCGCGTGGTGACACGCTGGTTCGCTGAGCGGCCCATGCCGTCGGAGATCTCGCCGCTGGCCTCGATTGCCAGGAGCGCGAAGATCGGCAGGAACACCGGCGTCGGACCGTTTGTCACGATTGGAGAAAACGTCGTCATCGGGGACAACGTCAGGATTTTCGAAAACGTCGCGATTCAAGCCGAGTGCACGATCGGAAACGACACGATCATCTATCCGCTCGTCTCGATCTATTACCGGAGCCGCATCGGCAGGCGCTGCATCGTTCACAGCGGCGCGGTCATCGGCGGCGACGGCTACGGCTTCGCGACCGAGGGCGGCAAACATCACAAGATTCCGCAGGTCGGAATCGTGCGCATCGAAGACGACGTCGAAGTCGGCGCGGGGACGACCATCGATCGCGCCGCTCTCGGCGAGACCGTCATCGGCGAGGGAACGAAAATCGACAACCTCGTGCAGATCGCGCACAACGTCCGCGTCGGCAAGCATTGCCTCCTCGTGTCCCCGTCCGGCATCGCCGGATCGACTGAGCTCGGCGACTACGTCGTCATGGCCGGTCAAAGCGGGACGTCCGGACATCTGAAGATCGGATCGGGCGTGCAGATTGCGGCAAAGAGCGCCGTGTTCGACGACGTTCCGGAAAATACGAAGGTTCGAGGCATCCCCGCGGTGCCGTGGCGCGAGTATTCGCGCCGGGAAGTCTGGTCCCGTCGCATCGAAGAGCTGGCGAAGCGAGTGGAGGAGCTGGAGAGGAAGTTGAGCGAACGATGATGATGACCATTAACGAGATCATGAAGCTGCTGCCGCATCGTTATCCGATGCTGCTCGTCGACCGCATCCTCGAGATCGACCCGGGCAAGAGCATCGTCGGACTGAAAAACGTCACGGCGAACGAACAGTTCTTCCAGGGACATTTTCCTGGTGCGCCGGTGATGCCGGGAGTGTTGATCGTCGAGGCGATGGCGCAGTGCGCGGCGGTTCTCTTTCTCCGCGACATCCCCGAGCGCGACACGAAGCTCTTCCTGTTCGGAGGAGTCGACAAGGCCAGGTTTCGGAAGCCGGTTGTCCCCGGCGATCAACTTCGGCTCGAGTGCGAAGTGCTGCAGCGACGAGCCAACACGGTCAGGCTGCGCGGCGTGGCGAAAGTCGAAGGAGCAGTCGTCGCCGAGGCGGAGTTGTTGAGCGTGATGGTGGACAGGCCGCAATGAGATCGTCGATCGACACCACCGCTGTCGTCAGCAGTGAAGCATCGCTCGCCGGGGACGTCGTCGTCGGACCGTATGCGGTCATCGGACCGCAGGTGACGATCGGCGC
>DASVHS010000382.1:0-2255 GCA_036382495.1 Thermoanaerobaculia bacterium
ATCTGCTCGTCGCTGCTTGATCAGCCAATATCGCCAATCGTCACAGCTTCAGAGTCTGTTCGAGCAGCTGTCCCTCGACTCCAATGACGAGCCGGATGCGCTGACCCTTCATGACGTCGGTGCCACGCTGCAAATCCGGCATTTGATTGTCGCCCGTCGCGGGATTGTTGTCCGTATCGATGTCGAAATCGACAGCCACGTTTCGTAAGGAAGGTCGCCACCAGAGCCTTCGCCCCGTGAAAACGGGGAGAAGGTGGCCGAAGGCCGGATGAGGGGCATTGAAGTACACCCTCACCCGGCGCTTCGCGCCACCCTCTCCCGCACGCGGGAGAGGGCTCTGATTCATATGCGCGAGATCGCGTTCCGCCATTGATCGCGCAACTCCGATCGATCCTCTCGCGGTTCGAATGACCGGAGTCCGGTTTCGGCTTGCATGTCGGGCGGCAATCCCGCGAGGTATGCCGCTCCGAGCGCTGTGACCTCGGAGATCCGCGAGCGCACCACCCGCACACCCGCCACGTCGGCCTGAATCTGCATCAATAGATCATTCGTCGACGCCGCGCCGTCGACTCGCAGCTCGGTGAGCGGAAGTCCGGAGTCCGCACGCATCGCGTCGAGCACGTCCGCGGTCTGCAGCGCGATCGCTTCGAGCGTCGCACGTGCGATGTGCGCCGCCGTCGTGCCGCGCGTGAGTCCGGAGATCACGCCGCGCGCGTGCGGATTCCAGTGCGGAGCGCCGAGGCCGGTGAAGGCGGGGATGAAGATGACCCCTCCGCTGTCGGGGACCGATGCGGCCAGCGCCTCGACCTCCGGCGCCGTACGAATGACGCGCAGGCTGTCGCGCAGCCACTGCACTGCCGCGCCGGCGATGAAGACGCTGCCTTCCAGCGCGAATCCTTCGATCGCCGCGCGCGTCGTCAGCAGTCCATGCTGCGACACGACGGCGCGATCTCCAGTGTGCATCACGATGAAGCAGCCCGTTCCGTACGTGTTCTTCGCCATTCCCGGCGCGATGCAGCGCTGACCGAACAGCGCCGCCTGTTGATCGCCGGCGATGCCTGCGATCGGAATCCCGTCGCTCGTCTCCCCGACCACCTCGCTCGACGACACGACCTTCGGCAACATCGAGCGCGGAATGCGGAGGATGCGCAGTAGCTCGTCGTCCAACTCGCCGCGATGAATGTCGAACAGCAACGTGCGCGACGCGTTCGTGACGTCGGTGACGTGCACTCGGCCGCCGGTGAGCTGCCAGACGAGCCACGTGTCGACGGTCCCGAACGCGAGACGATCGGGATCGACGTTCGTATGGTCGAGAAGCCAGCGAATCTTTGTCCCCGAAAAATACGGATCGAGGACGAGTCCGGTGCGCTCGCGGAACAGCGGCTCGTGCCCCTGCGCGCGCAGCTCCTCGCAGAGCGCGGCGGTGCGCCGGTCCTGCCACACGATCGCGTTTGCGATCGGCTCGCCGCTTTTGCGATCCCAGAGAATCGTCGTCTCGCGCTGATTCGTGATGCCGATCGCGCGAACCTTCGCGTGCGGCACTTTCGCCCGCGCCTCTGCCGCGACTTCCATCTGCGAGCTCGCGATCTCGCGCGGATCGTGCTCGACCCAGCCCGGCTGCGGGTAGATCTGTTTGAATTCTTTCTGCGCCGACGCGACGATGTCGCCGCCCTCATCGAAGAGAATGGCGCGCGAGCTGGTCGTGCCCTGGTCCAGCGCGAGGATGACTTGCACGAGCAAAGCGTAACGCGACTTGCCTTCCGACCACCCTTCCGATGGGACGCGCTCGTCAAATTTCATCGCGCGCGAACGATCGACGGCATCGACGGGTTTATTGAGGATGTGTACAGGCGAGGCAACGTGACAATCGAGCTCGACGGGGATGCGCTGCGGATGACGGCACCGTCCGCGGAGCTCGCCGATGCAGGCGTGCGTGCGCGGCGGATGTTCGATCTCGACGCCAACCCGATCGCGATCGACAAACATCTCGCAAAAGATCGGGTCCTGCCGCGAAGCCCCGGAATCCGCGTGCCGGGCGCGTGGGAGCCGTTCGAGGTCGCCGTGCGCGCCATCGTCGGCCAGCAAATCACCGTCCGCGGCACGACGACGATCATGAATCGCCTCGCTCCGATCCTGACGCCGGAGAAGCTCGCGGAGGCCGACATCCCAGGAATGCCGCGGTCGCGCGCCGATACCATCCGAAGGTTGGCTTCTGTGTGGGCTCATCACGAAGAACCGATCGAATGGCTCACCGC
>DASVHS010000383.1:0-9311 GCA_036382495.1 Thermoanaerobaculia bacterium
CTGCAGGTCATGTCCGTCGTAGGGTCCGAGGTATTTGAAGCCGAGCTCTTCGAACAGGGTGCCCGGGACGATCATGTGCTTGAAGAGCTGCTCCATGTCCGACGCCAGTCCGTGCAGCTTCCCGCCGATCAGCGGGATGCGATCCATCAGGCCTCTGGCCAGATCCTTTGCCTGGTTGTAGCGCTGCGCCTTGATGATCGAGTTGAGATAACCCGACATTGCCCCGACGTTCGTCGAGATCGACATGTCGTTGTCGTTCAGGACGATCATCAGCTTGCGCTTGAGATGTCCGGCCTGGTTGAGACCTTCGAGTGCAAGACCGCCGGACAGCGCGCCATCGCCGATTACGGCGACGACGTAGTAGTCCTCTTTGCGGAAGTCGCGCGCGACGGCGATTCCGAGCGCAGCTGAAATCGACGTCGACGCATGTCCGGCGTTGAAGACGTCGTACTCCGACTCCTCGCGCTTGCAGAATCCGGAAATCCCGTTGTGCTGGCGGATCGTCGGAAACGTTTCGAGCCGTCCGGTGATCAGTTTGTGCGGATAGGTCTGATGGCCTGTATCGAACACGATCTGGTCGCGCGGCGTGTTGAACACGTAGTGCAGCGCGAGCGTTAACTCGACGATGCCGAGGTTGCCGCCGAAGTGACCGCCGACGCGCGAAACGACGTCGATGATCGTGTCGCGGATCTCCTGCGCGACCTGCGGCAGCTGCGCGCGGTCGAGTTTCCGGAGATCGATGGGAGTGTTGATGGTTTCGAGAATTCTGGTCATATCTAGGAGCGTCGTTCGCAGATAAAACGTGCGATGTCCGCCAGATAGTTCACAGGGCCGGCGATCATATCAGCGTTCTCCACGGCCGTCTGAAGCAGCGCCGCGACCTCCTTCCGTGCCGCTTCCGGACCAACGAGGCCCGGATAAGTCAGCTTTCCCTGCGCTGCATCCTTGCCGGCGGTCTTCCCGAGTGTCGCGGAAGACTCTTCCTGATCGAGCAGGTCGTCGACGATCTGGAACGCGAGGCCGAGCGCACTCCCGTAATGCGCCAGGTTCACCAGCTGATCCTCGGTCGCGTTACCGAGGAGCCCGCCAAGGAGCACGGATGCCGTCAGGAGCTTGCCGGTTTTGTTGCGATGGATGAAATTCAGGCGCTCTTGTGGAGGACAGGCGCCTCGCCTGTCCCGGACAGGCGAGGGCGCCTGTCCTCCACCAGTCGTTTCCTCCAGATCCGCGACCTGTCCCCCGATCATCCCCGTCGAGTCGATCGCCTGCGCGACCGCCGCAATCGCGCGAAGCTGCCGCTCCGCAGAAATCGTGTGGACCGGACGCGCGAGCCACGTGAACGCCTCGGTGAGCAACGCGTCGCCGGTCAGGATGCCGATCGCTTCGCCGTAGACAACGTGCGTGGTTTTGCGGCCGCGGCGGAGGTCGTCGTCATCGAGTGCCGGCAAGTCATCGTGCACGAGCGAATACGTGTGAATGAGCTCGAGCGCTGCGAACGCAACGCGCAGCGGTTCGACATCCGCCCCGAGCGCTTCGGCCGCGGCGATGGCGAGGATCGGCCGGATCCGCTTGCCACCTCCGAGCACCGCGTAGCGCATGGCCTCGTGAATGACGGGCGGCTCGGTGCTGGCAGGCGGCAGGTTCGCGTCGATCGTGCGTTCGACCAGTGCGCGCCGTTCGCGCAAATAGTCGTCCAGCTTCATGACTCGACGTCTTCAGCTTCCGCGTCGTCCGGCTGCTCGTCGATCTCGAACGGCTCGGTGCGCGGCTGACCCTTGGCGTCGGCGAGGATCAGCTCGATCTTCTTCTCCACCTCTTCGAGCCGCTGATGGCAGAAGCGCGACAGGCTGATGCCCTGCTCGAACAATCGAAGCGACTCATCGAGCGGAAGCTCCTCCGCCTCGAGACGCTGCACGATCGTCTCGAGCTCCTTGAATGCCTTCTCGAAATCGTTACCGCGGCGGGCCGCCATGGCGCGGTTTATATCACCGCTTCATCGATCACCTTTCAATTCCGGCCACACGCTTTCGATGCCGAGGGTTTTCGCGTCGACCGTGCAGTTGAGCGCACCTTTCTTGAGCTGGACCTCGATCGCGTCGCCGGGCTGCACCGACGACGAGTCCATGATCGGCTTGCGACGGTTGCGTACGCGGGAGAACGCGATCGCATAACCGCGCGACAGCACCGAAAGCGGCGATACCGCCTGCAGCTTGCTCGCGATCGCTTCGAGTCGATGACGCTCGATCTCCACACGCCGTGGATAGCGGGCGAGCGGCTGATTGGTGGCTTCGAGGCGCCGTCGCAGCAGGCGCGCCCGAGCCTCGAGGATCCGGTACAGCGCCACTCGCTGTCGTTCCAGTTTCTCCCGCTGCGCCAGGATGCGTCGCGGCAGCAGGCCGAGGCGATCGGAGGAGCTGAGATGCCGCAGCTCGTGCCTGTAGTTGCGCACACGCGACTCGATGATCTGCCGCACCCGTCGCACGCCGTTGTCGATCTGTCCGCAGATCTCGCTCTTCGCGCGCACGACGATCTCCGCCGCCGCAGATGGTGTCGGCGCGCGAAGGTCCGCGACGAGGTCGGCGATCGTGAAGTCGGTCTCGTGACCGATGCCGGAGATCGTCGGGATCGCGCAATTTGCGATTGCGCGCGCGACGACTTCTTCGTTGAACGGCCAGAGATCCTCGAGCGACCCTCCGCCACGGCAAATCAGAACGACGTCGTGAAGATCCCATTGCGACAGATGCCGGATCGCGGTCGCGATCTCGCGTGCCGCACCGGTTCCCTGCACGCGAACCGGATAGATCTGCAGCGACAGTCCTTCGAAGCGGCGTCCCAGAACGTTGAGGATGTCGCGGATCGCGGCGCCGGTCGGACTCGTCACCACCGCGATTCGTTGCGGCAGCATCGGGATCGGCTTCTTCCGCGCGGCGTCGAAGAGTCCTTCTTCCGACAACCGCTTTTTCAACTGCTCGAACGCGAGTTGCAGCGCACCGAGGCCGGCCGGTTCGGCGGAGACGGCGCTCAACTGGAACTCTCCGCGTTGTTCGTAAATCGTGAGACGGCCGCGAACGATCAGCTGCAGCCCGTTCTCGATCCGAAACTTCACGAACCGTGCGTTGGTCGCGAAGAAAACCACGCGCAGCTGAGCGCGCGGATCCTTGATCGAAAAGTAATGGTGACCGGCGGCGGACTTCGTGTAATTCGTGACCTCGCCCTCGACCGCGACGTCGTTGTAGCGGTAAAGATCGAGATTAATTCTCCTGATGAGCTCGGATGGTGAGTAGACGTCCTCGGCCATCGGTCAACTTTACCGCGTGAGTGGGCAAGCTCATTGCTCAAATAACGCTCGGACCGGCGCGAGCCGGCCAAACGAAGGAGAAGCAATGAAGGTATTGAGACAGAGCGCAGCAGCCGCGGGATTCGCAGCGGCGCTCCTGATGGCAGGATGTGCACACCACAACCAGATCGCAACGACGTCGACGAGCGATGTCGGAACCATTTCTTCCACCCAGGCCGCTCAGGCGGGAGTCATTCCCGGACCGGCAAAGGTCGACAGCGACGGTAACGTGTACACGAGCAGCGCGGCCCCGGGCTCGGGTGCTTCGCTGAACGACGGCACGAACACGAACGTCAACAACGTCCCGAAGAGGTCGACGTCGACGGTCGTCGTGACCGAGACGCCGATCGTCGTCGAGACGCCCGCTCCGGCACCGATCATCGTTGAGACGCCGGCTCCGGCTCCGATCATCGTTGAGACCCCGGCACCAGCACCAATCGTCGTCGAGACGCCGATGACCAGCTCATCGAACGTCGACGATCAGACCACGACCACCACGGTGAAGACGACGCATCATCGTCATCGCCGCATGGCCAAAGAGTAAAACCCTCAGGCTTCCGCCCGCGGACCTCGGGCCTCGGATTCTTCAATCTGAGGCTCGAGGTTCGGTTCGGCCTCGGTCAGCGGACCGCTCGCTCGTCCCTCGATGAACTGCTGAACGATCGGATTCTTCGACTGCTGGAAGACTTTGGGCGAGCCCTCCTCGATGATCCGTCCTTTGTAGAGCATGGCCACGCGGTCCGCGATCTTGAACGCCACCTTCATGTCGTGCGTGATCGTGACCGTCGTCGTGTTCATTTTCGTGTCCATCTCCAGGATCAGATCGGCGACGACGTCGCTGATGACAGGATCGACTCCGGTCGTCGGTTCGTCGAACAGCAGGATCGCCGGCTGAAGCGAGATCGCCCGCGCGAATCCGACTCGGCGACGCATGCCTCCCGATAACTCGGACGGCCGCTTGTCATCGACGCCTTCGAGATGAACCTGGTCGAGACACTCCCGCACTCTGTGCCGGATCTCGTCTTCCGTCATCTTCGTGTGGCGCCGGAGCGGAAACGCGATGTTCTCGAATACCGACATCGAGTCGAACAGAGCGCCTTCCTGGAACGCCATCCCGAAACGCTGGCGGAAGCGATTGAGCTCGACCGGCTTCATGCAGCAAAGGTCCTGGCCATCGACGATGACGTGACCACCGTCGGGCTGCAGCAGACCGATGATGTGCTTCAGCGTGACGCTCTTGCCGCTTCCGGAACCACCGACGATCACGACGGACTCGCCGCGCGCGATATCGATCGACAGGTCGGTCAGCACCTGCTTGCCGCCGAACGATTTCGACAAATGCTGCAGCGAGATGGCCGGATCGTTCGGCATCAGAACAGGACCTTCGTCAGGAAAAAGTCGGACAGCAGAATGATGAGCGACGCACTGACCACCGCATTCGTCGTCGCGCGGCCCACGCCCTCGGCGCCGCCGCTCGTGTAGTACCCGCGAACGCATCCGGTGTGCGTCAGGATCAATCCGAATACCGCCGCCTTGATCGCGCCGCTCCAGATGTCTTTCATCTGCAGGAACTGAAATGTGTTGTGTTCGTAGATGAACGGATTGGCGCCCATGAGCTTCACGGCGACGAGATATCCGCCGCCGATCCCCAGCGCGTCGCCGAGGATGACGAGAAAGGGAAGCATGACGATGCCGGCGATGATGCGCGGCACGAACAGGTACTGCACAGGTTCCGTGGCCAGCGCTTTCAATGCGTCGATCTGCTCGGTGACTCGCATCGTGCCGATCTCCGCCGCCATGGAAGATCCGACGCGGCCGGTGACCATCAGACCGACGAGCACAGGTGACAACTCGCGCAGCATCGCCAGCGCGACGACGCTGCCGACGAAATTCTCCGCGTGCACGCGCTGAAAACCGATGTAGGTCTGCAGCGCGAGCACCATCCCCGTGAACATCGCGGTCAGAAACACGACCGGAATGGAGTCGACGCCCAGACGGACCGACTGCCGCAGCCATTCGTGGACCTCGAACGGAGGCCGCACAGCCCATGTCATCGCGCGCCACAACATTCGAAACCACAGGCCGGTCTGCTCGAACAGACGAAGGAAACCGCGGCCGAAGCGATCGAAGAGACGGTTCATGAGAAGCGTGATTGGATGCTCAAGCGACTAGCGTCACGATAAACGCGCGGTACGCGCGCACTGACACTGCAGAAGACTTCCCACGAGATTGTACCGATCTTCGCCGCGATCTCTTCGGCGCTGATCGTCTCCCGCGCCTGCGTGCCCAGGAGGATGACTTCGTCGCCGAGTGCGGCGTCGGGGACGTCGGTGACGTCGATCGTGACAAGGTCCATCGATACGCGCCCGACAACCGGAGCGCGACGGCCGCGCAGGATGACTTCTCCGCGATTCGACATCAGACGGTTGTAACCATCAGCGTATCCGACCGGCAGCGTGGCGATGCGACTGGAACGATTCGTATGGAACGTCATGCCGTAACCGACCGCGTGTCCGCTCGGAAGCATCTTCAAACGCATGATCTCCGTCCGCCAACGCATGACCGGTTCCAGACGTGAGACACCGGCGTCGAGCGCCTCGCCGCCATACAGGGTGAGGCCGACGCGGACGAGCTCGCCGGGGCGCATGAGCCCGCGCATCGTCGCGCCGCTGTTCGCTCGATGATGCCGCGGCGCGCTGATCCCGGCCGATCGCAGCTCTTCGACCAGCGAGTCGAAGTTCGATGTCTGCTCGTCGATGAAGTGATCGTTCGGATCGCCCGCGTTCGCGAAGTGCGTGTAGAGCGCGTCGAGTTTCAAGCGTGGCGTCGCACGCAGGATCTCGATGACGCGCGGCAACTCGTCGTGCGTGCTTCCCATGCGTCCCATGCCGGAGTCGAGCTTCAGATGAATGTGGACGTCGCGATCGCGTGCAACCGCCGCGATGTCCGCCAGCTCCTCGGGGCCGGGCACGCCGATCGTCATGTCGTTGTCGACGGCGACCGCGATCTGCTTTTCTTTCAACGGTCCCAGGATGAGGATCGGCAGCGAGATTCCGGCGCGACGAAGCTCGAGCGCTTCCTCGAGCATGATCACGGCGATCATCGCAACGCGATCGGGAGTACAGCGTTTCGCCAGCTCGACGGCGCCGTGGCCGTACGCGTTCGCCTTCATGACGGCGATCAGGCTCGACCCGGCGGGAAGCCGTTTCGCGACGGCTGCGCAATTTCGCGCGAAGGCATCAGAGTCGATGTCGGCCCAGGTCGGGCGCATGGTCGAGAGGTCAGGAGCTGTAGACATTCAGGTTCTGGCCATTCATCGGCCGGGACTCATCCGTTGCCAGGAAGACGATCGTCTTCGCGATGTCTTCCGGGGTCATGCCGGCCGGCGCGCCTCCGCTCGCCTGCGCCCACATCTTCGTGTCGACCGAGCCGGGGCTCACGCAATTCACTCGAATCCCTTCTCCTTTCACTTCAACTGCCAACGCCTCGGTCAACTCGATGACGGCGGCCTTGCTGGCGCAGTACGAGACGAAACCGGGAAACTTTTCCGGCCCGGGGACGCCGGAAATGGAGGCGACGTTGACGATGGAGCCGGCGCGGCGCTCGATCATCTTCGGCAGCGCGCGGCGGCAGGTCAGAAAGATCGAGCGGACGTTGACCGCGAACATGCGGTCCCATCGCTCGACGGTCGTGCGGACGAGATGCTCGGGGTCGATCATGCCTGCGGCGTTGACGAGGATGTCGCAGGCGCCGAGGCGTGATTCGCATTCGGAGAAGAGACGATCGACGTCGCTTTCGTCTGACGCATCTCCCCGCACCGCCACGACACTCTTTCCGATTTTCGGCTCCGAACGAGCGAAGGCGACGACACGTGCGCCCCGACTCGTAAACAATTCCGCGGACGCTTTGCCGATCCCGCTCGATGCGCCGGTGACGATGACCACTTTCCCGTTCAAGTCGCTGCTCATCGCGTGGACTTATAATCCAATTAAGGGGAGCAAAGAATGAACGAAGACCTCAATACTCTGATCCAGCTCGGCCTGCGGTGGGCGCACGTCGTCGCAGGCATTGCGTGGATCGGCCTGCTCTATTTCTTCAACTGGGTCAATGGTCCGTTCCAGGGAAAGATCGACGGACCGACGAAGCGCGCCGTCAATCCCGAGCTCATGCCCCGCGCGCTGTACTGGTTCCGCTGGGGTGCCGCGTGGACGTGGTTCACGGGCATCCTCCTCGCGGGACTCATCTACTACCACGGCAAGATCGTGTTCGAGGACCCGAATGCGGGGAATCCATGGCTGTGGCTGGCCCTCGTGCTGATCGTGCTGGCGGTCGGCTTCGTGATCTACAACGCGATTATGAAAGCGCTCGCGAACAAAGTGATCGGTGCGGCGATCTGCCTCGTGCTGTTCGCGGCCTCGTATCTGTTCTTCGAACACGTCGGCAAGTTTGGTGGGCGTGCTCTTTACATTCACGCGGGAGCGATCTTCGGCACGATGATGGCGCTCAACGTCTGGATGGTCATCTGGCCGAACCAGAAGAAGATCATCACGGCGACGAAGGCAGGCACTCCGCTCGCCGCGGATTCGCCCGAAGTGAAGATCGCAGGCCTGCGGTCACGCCACAACACGTACATGTCCGTTCCGCTGATCTTCTTCATGATCAGCAATCACTATCCGACGATGTACGGCGCCAATTACCGCGACATGTGCGCACTCGGCGTCGTCGTCGCCGGATTCGTAGCCGTATGGTTGCTGTACAAACAGTCGGCGAAGGTACAGGGATTCTGATTGCGGCTGCTGCATATCGATGCGTTCGCGGACAGACCGTTCAAGGGGAATCCCGCGGCGGTCTGTCTGCTCGATCGCGAGCGCGACGCGGCGTGGATGCAGTCGGTCGGCGCGGAGATGAATCTGTCGGAGACCGCGTTTCTCCTGCCGCGCGACGACGGCTGGTCGCTTCGCTGGTTCACGCCGACCGTCGAAGTCGATCTCTGCGGACACGCCACGCTCGCCAGCGCGCATGCGTTGTGGTCCGAATCACTGCTCGATCCGGCTGACGTCGCACGCTTCCACACGCGCAGCGGATTGCTGACGGCGTCGCTCAACGGCGACTGGATCGAGCTGGATTTTCCGGTGACACCCGAAACGCGCTCCGAACCACCGGCCGGCCTTCTCGAGTCCCTCGGCGTCGGCAAGCCGAAGTACGTGGGGCGAAACAAGTTCGACTACATCGTCGAGGTCGAGTCTGAAGACGCTGTGCGCGCACTGAAGCCCGATCACGCACAGCTGCGAAAAATCCCGGTGCGAGGCGTGATCGTGACGAGCCGCGCGTCCGCCGGACAGTACGATTTCGTTTCCCGATTCTTCGCGCCCGGGTCGGGCGTCGACGAGGATCCGGTCACGGGATCGGCGCACTGCTGCCTGACGCCGTACTGGGCCGCGAAGCTCGGCAAGAATGAACTGCTCGCTTATCAGGCGTCGCCGCGCGGAGGGATGATGCGCGTGCGATTGAATGGCGACCGCGTGTGCCTCTCCGGCCGGGCCGTGACGATCCTGCGCGGCCGTCTCGAAGTGTGAGGATGCTGCGTATCGAACGTGCGGCCGACATGCGGCTGGTGCGCGAGATGCTCGAGGAGTACGGCCGCGCGACCAACGTCGACCTTTCGTTCCAGGACTTCGACCGCGAGCTGGCAACGTTGCCGTACGAATACGACCCGATCCTCATCGCCCTGTTCAACGAAAGACCGGCAGGCTGTGTCGCTTTGCGCCGCATCGATGACGCAACATCGGAGATGAAGCGTCTCTACGTGCGTCCGGAATTTCGAGGAAAGGACATTGGCCGCTCGCTCGCGCTGGCGATCATCGCCGAGGAAAAGGCAAGGGGATTCGAGCGGATGCGGCTCGACACGCTGCCGTCGATGCAAAGCGCGATCGCGTTGTACGAGTCGCTGGGCTTCCGAGACATCGCGCCGTAT
>DASVHS010000384.1:0-2499 GCA_036382495.1 Thermoanaerobaculia bacterium
TTCGAAGTCGGAGACGAAGATTCTGAGCACCACGTCCTCGCCGCAGTAGTGCTACGATCCGCGAGTCCACGGTTCCGCTTGTTTCCGGAGAATGAAACGACAGCATGATGTGAGGCGTGGGGTGGCGCGAAGGCGGAGAACCTTTTTCGCCGCAGCACTCCCCGTCGCGATCCCGCTGATCCTCGCGGCGGTCGCCATCGAGCCGGCGCAGAACGCGTCGACTCGCGCGATGCAGATGTCGCTGCTTTCGCTGCGCTACAGCGATCTCTCGCCGCAGGCGCCCGCGCAGCTTCCGGAGCATTCCGTAATCCTGACCGTCGAAGAAGACGACACTCTCGCGGGCGTTCTCATCGCGGGCGGTTTGTCGCGACGCGACAGCTCGCTGCTGACGAATGAATTCGGCCGCTCGATCGACGTGCGCCGCCTTCGTCCCGGCAATATGGTCCGTTTCCATTTCGCAGGACCAGAACAGATTGACGCGGTGCAGTTGCGCGTCAACGGCTGGGGCTCGGTCGACGCCGAGCGCAATGCGGACAACACGTTCACCGTAACGCCGCGACCGTCGAAGCAGTTGTCGATCATGACGGCGATCTCCGCCGGCATCGAGTCATCGCTCGACGAATCGTTGCGCGCCGCGGGCGAGCAGCCCCAGCTCGCGCAGCAGCTCGTCGACGTCTTTCAATGGGACATCGACTTCTTCTCGCTGCAGAAAGGCGATTCGTTCAGCGTCGTCGTCGAGAAGAAATACGCAGGAGCCGATCCGATCGGCTACGGTCCGGTGCTCGCGGCCCGGTTCACTCACGACGGCACAACGTACGAAGCGTTCCGTCACGAGGCGCCGGACGGACGCGCGGGCTACTACGCGCGCAACGCCACACCGCTCCGGAAACAGTTCCTGAAAGCGCCGCTGAAGTTCACGCGCATCACGTCAGGATTCTCCAATCGTCGTTTTCATCCCGTGCTCCATTATTTCCGCCCTCATCACGGCGTCGACTATGGTGCGCCGGTCGGAACGCCGGTCATGACGACTGCGGACGGCGTCGTCGTTCAAACGGGCCGCGATCGTGGCGAAGGAAACTTCGTGAAGATCCGCCACACGTCGCGAATCGAGACGATGTACATGCACCTCTCGCGATTTGCCGCGGGCATCAAGCGCGGCACGCGCGTGACACAGGGCCAGATCATCGCGTACGTCGGCGCAACCGGACTGGTCACCGGACCGCATCTCGACTATCGCGTCAGCGACGGCGGAAAGTGGTTCGATCCGCTCAAGCTCAAATCGATCACGCCTGATCCACTGAGCGGCGATTCCCTTCGCCGATACAAAAACAGCGTCGCCTCACTCCTGCCGCGACTATCATCCGCACCGTTGCAGCAGATGGCCCAGCTGACGCACAAGCGCCGGGCACTTTTCTAGCAGCCGTACGGATTCCGAAATGAAGAAAGTGATCGTTCGAGCGCCGGTGCGCGCCGATCTTGCCGGAGGTACCCTCGACCTCTGGCCGCTTTATCTGTTTCATCCCGGCTCGCGCACGGTGAACGTCGCCATCTCGTTCTACGCGGAGTCGGAGATCGTCGAGACCGGCGACGGTGCGATCGACCTTCATCTCGCCGACCACGGATACCGACAGCGTTACGAGTCGATGCAGGAGTTGTCGGCCGATCCGAAAGCCGCGCTGATCTACCGGCTCGTCGAACACTTCCATCTGAACGGCATCAGCATCACGACACGCACCGACGCACCGCGTGGCTCGGGCCTCGGCGGCTCATCCGCGTTGAGCATCACGCTCGTGCGAGCGCTGTCGCAGATTGCCGGTGCGCCGATCGAAGGCGAAGACCTCATCTTCCTCGTGCGCGACCTCGAGACCCGTCTCCTCGGAGTCCCTGCAGGAATTCAGGATTACTACCCGCCCGTGTACGGCGGACTGGCGTCGCTGCGACTCGAGCCCGGTGCGCCGAAACGGCACGCGATCAACATCCCGGTCGCCGACCTCGCCGCGCACATGCTCATGCATTACACCGGCGTCTCGCACTTCTCGGGGACGAACAACTGGGAGATGTACAAGCGCCAGATCGACGGCAAAAAGAAAGTGCAGCGCGGGTTCTCGAAGATCGCGCAGACGTCGATCGACATGGAGAAAGCGCTCGAAGCGGGTGACTTTCACGAGGCCGGCAAGGTTCTCGCGCGCGAATGGGAGAATCGCAAAGCGCTCATCGACGGCATCTCGACGCCGGAGATCGACGCGGCCATCGACGCCGCCATTGGCGCGGGCGCGTGGGGCGGGAAGGTGTGCGGGGCGGGCGGGGGCGGGTGCGTCGTGTTTCTTTTCCCGCCGGAAAAGCGGGAGGCAATCGTGAGCGCACTCGCGGGAGTCCCGGGACGCGTGCTCGATGCCGCGCCTGTCGCACACGGCATGACGGTGCAGCGCGGCGAGGATGACGAATCGCCGGCCTCGCTCGGACGGCCGAGGACGACGCGGCGCCCGACGGGAAGCGTCG
>DASVHS010000385.1:0-1792 GCA_036382495.1 Thermoanaerobaculia bacterium
CCATCCATGTCCGGCATTCCGATGTCCGTGATCACGACGTCAGGGATCGCTGCGGCGATCGATTCGAGCGCGTCCCGCGCTGAGGGCGCAGTGCGCACCCGGGCGCCGCTCATCCGAAGCACAGCGATCGCGTACTCGCGCACCGACTCATCGTCGTCGACGACGAGCACGTCGACCCTGTCGAGCGACGCGCGTCCTCGCGCTTCGCCGGCGACCGGGGCGGCCGCCGCTCCACGATCGAGCCGGGGAAGCCGAACGGTGAACTTCGCGCCCTTGCCGGTACCGTCGCTCTCCGCGGCCACTGTCCCGCCGTGCAGCTCGACGAGATGGTGCACGATCGCCAATCCCAGTCCCAGACCGGTGAACGCGCGGGTCGTGGAACTGTCCGCCTGCCGGAAGCGCTCGAAAACATGCGGAAGAAAATCCGACTCGATGCCTTGCCCGGTGTCGGCGACCGTGAGCACGACGTCGCCGTCGTCCGGCCCCAGGCTGACGTCCACCGAACCACCGCTCGGCGTGAACTTCACGGCGTTCGTCAAGAGGTTCCAGACGATCTGCTGCAACCGGCCCGCATCGCCGTTGACCATCAACGCAGCACTGCCGATGTTCTTCGTGATCGTCACGCCTTTCGCCTCGGCCGCCGGCATCAACGCCTCGACCGCGGTGCTCACGATCGGCGCGATGTCGATCGGCTTCGGATCGATGCGCATCTTTCCGGCGGTGATCCGCGAGACGTCCAGCAGATCATCGATCAACTGCGCCTGCGCGCGTCCGCTCTTCTGAATCGAGTCGACCGCCATCGCCTGCGTCTCGTCGTCGAGATCGTCCAGGAGCAGCTTCGACCAGCCGAGGATGGCGGTCATCGGTGTGCGGAGCTCGTGGGAGAGGGTCGCCAGGAACTCATCCTTCGCCTGATTCGCGCGCTGCAACTCCGCTTCCGAACGGCGGAGACGCTCCGCGATTCCCTCGGCGTGAAGACGTCCGCGCGCCTGCAACCGCAGAACGGAGAACAGCAGAAACGAAATCGCGAGACCGCCGACGCCTGTGGCCGAGGCGACCCAGAACGGCGCACCAACGCCGGTTCGCTCGGACTGAAACCGGATCGACCACACCCGTCCGGCCACTGTGGCGTTCGTCGACGCGGTGAATCGCGGCGTTCCCTGCTGCCCCGGATCGCTGTCGTAGAGAACGTCCGGGCCGTCGGAGACGAGAAAGCGGACTTCCGGTCGCACCAGCGATCCGACGGCCGCGTTGAACAGGTCTGCCGCACGGAATGGTGCGTACACGAATCCATAGAGTTGATCGCGTCGTTCGGCGACCGTCGGCGGCGTCACCGGCACGTTGTAGACCGGCAGAAAAATCACGAATCCCGGCGGCCGGTTCGGATCAACCTGCGAAATCACCTGGATGCGCGCGGTCGCAGCTGCTTCTGCGGTGTCGCGAGCCCGATCCATGGCTGCGCGGCGCCTGCTCTCGGCGTGCAGGTCGAAGCCGAGTGCGGATCGATTGCGCTGATCGAAGGGCTCGAGGGCGACGACGGCGTGATACTCCGGCCGCGAGAGCGACTCGGGCCAGATGCGAAACTCCGGAAGATCATTCGCTCGCATGTCGGATTCCACTTTCGCGAGGTCATCCGCGCGGACGCGGAGAGACAACCCGATGCCGTTCACGCCGGGATATCGCCGCTGCACGTCGAGATGGCGAACGTAAGCGCGGAACTCGTCGCGGGTCGCGGCGCGATTCGCGGCGAATAGTCCGGTCGCGGCGCGCAGCACGTTGACGTACGTCTCGA
>DASVHS010000386.1:0-3403 GCA_036382495.1 Thermoanaerobaculia bacterium
TATCCGCCGAAGTCGTGACGCCGCCCGACGCGATCACGCGCATCGATGTCATCGAAGCGACGCGGCGGTACAGAGCGAGCGACGGCCCTTCCAGCATGCCGTCGCGCGAGATGTCCGTCATCAAACCCTCGGAGCTTCCCAGTTGTGCGAGATCGGCGAAGACCGATTCGATGCTTCGCGCAGCCGTGCGTGTCCAGCCCGCGACGCGGATTTCGCCATCTTGCACATCGATCGCCGGAATGATGTTCTCGCTGCCGATTGCGTCTGCGATGCGCGCAAGGAGTTCCGGCGCGTCGGCTGCGATCGTTCCAATCACAATCTTTTCTGCGCCCGCGTTGATCCAGGCTTGCGCGTCGGCGACCGCGCGGATTCCACCACCGACCTGCATTCGATATCCGCGCGCGCGCAACAGAGACACGGTCCTGGTCTCCGCAGGTTTGCCGGAACGCGCCCCTTCGAGATCGACGATATGCAGGCGGGCTGCCGCGGGAATTGCCAGACGATCGAGGACGCTCCGGGGATCCCCGAACGATGTCACATCGTTGAACGCGCCGCGGCGCAATCGAACGACGTTTCCGCCGAGGAGGTCGAGCGAAGGGATAACGTCGAATCCCCTCACGTGATCTCCACGAAATTGCGCAGCACGCGCAGGCCGGCGGTCGACGATTTCTCGGGATGGAACTGAAGGCCGGCGATCCGATCGCGTGCTGCCGCGGCTGTGAATCGGCCGCCGTATTCGCTCGACGCGATTTCCGAGCTCGCGTCCGACACTCGATAGGAATTGACGAAGTAAAACGGCGTACCGATCGGAATTCCGGCGAAGAGACGGTGAGCTGTTGGTGAAGTCGTGACGCGGTTCCACCCGATCTGCGGAACCGGCAACGCGCCGGGAAACCGTCGCACGCGTCCGGGCAGCAGGCCGAGTCCTGATCGCTGGCCGTCTTCGTCGGAGTCGTCGAACAGCAGCTGGTGACCGACGCAAATCCCAAGGAGCCACGCTCCGTTGGCGACGGCAGAGCGAAGGGCTTCCGTGACCCCGGCCGATTCGATCCAGCGCATCGCCGCCGCAAAACTACCGACGCCGGGCAACACGATCTTCGACGCTGTCGCGATGCGGTCGGGATCTGACGTGAGTGTCACCGCTGCTCCAACTGTGACGAGCGCGCGCTCGATGTTCGCGACATTCGCGACAGGCGAATCGATCAGGACGAGATCCATCAGATGACGCCCTTCGTGCTGGGAATCCCACGTCCGATGATTTCCTTCGCACTCCGCAATGCCACCGCAAACGCCTTGAAGATCGCTTCGGCCGCGTGGTGACCGTTGCGTCCGCGGATGAGGTCAACGTGAATGTTGCACGCGCATTTGTTCGCGAACGATTTGAAGAATTCCTCGACGAGCGCGAACGGAAAATCCTTGTGGATCAGCAGCATCTCGCGATCGATGGGCACATCGAAGACGAGATACGGCCGGCCGGCGAAGTCGACGACCACGCGAGCCAGTGCTTCATCGAGCGGAACATACGCGAACCCGAAACGCCGGATCCCGGCCTTGTCGCCGAGGGCCTTCGCGAATGCTTCGCCGAGGACGAGGGCGGTGTCTTCGACGGTGTGGTGGTAGTCGATTTCGGTATCGCCGGTCGCTTTGACGACCAGGTCGACCTGCCCGTGACGGGCGATGACATCGAGCATGTGGCTCAGGAATCCGACCGGTGTGGCGATCTCGGACTGGCCCGTGCCGTCGAGATTCACCGAGACTTCGATCGACGTCTCTTTTGTTTTTCGGGTGACTTGCGCAGATCGGGTCATTTGCCCTCCAGAGCGCGGCGAAGTGAAGTCAGGAACCGGTCGTTCTCCAGCGGCGAGCCGATCGACACGCGGAGACAACTCGACAGATTCGGGTAGCGCGAAACGTCGCGGATGAGAATGTCGTCCGCGACGAGTGAGTCGAAGATCGCGGGTGAGTCCTCCACATGGAACGTGACGAAGTTCGCGCGCGTCGGAAACGGCTCGATACCATCGATCGCCGACAGAACAGCAAAGACCCGCGTCCGTTCATCCGTGATCGTTCGAACGTTGCTGTCGCGATACGAGCTGTTCTCGAGCGCGAGGATCGCCGCTTCCTCACTGACGACGTTGAGGCTGTAGGGCAGCTTCACCTTGCGGATCTCGCGGCACGTCGCGCCGGTCGAGTAAAGCCATCCGAGCCTGAGCGCGGCAAGTCCCCACGCTTTCGAGAATGTGGAGAAGACGACGAGCCGGTCGTGCAGCGCCGGCAAACGATCATCGTGAAAATCGCCGTAGGCGCGATCGAAAAGAACAACCGCGCCAGTCGCGAGCAGGCGTTCAACGCCGTCGTCGGGGAGAACGCCTCCCGTCGGATTGTTCGGCGAGCAGACGATCACGACTTCGGCGCCATCGCGCTCGACCGCAGCGATCAGCCGGTCGAGCGGAAGCACGCCGCTGCGAGGATCGAAATCGATCGGGAGCGTTTCCCCTCCAGCGATCGCGACGAGACTCTCGTACAGCGCGAACGTCGGCCGCGGGATCGCGACGCGTTTTCCCGGCTCGACGAAGGTGCCGATGGCGGCTGCGAGAAGTTCGTTGGAACCGTTGCCGACGAGAATCGAATCGGGCGTGAGTCTGTACGCGGTTGCGAGCGCCGATCGCAGCCCGGTCGCTTCGAATTCCGGATAACGGTTCCAGGGCAGTCTGCCGACGCGGTCGAGGACTTCCCGTTTGAACGATGCCGGAACATCGAACGGACTCTCGTTCTGATTCAGCTTGATCGACGTGCTGCGCAGCGCGAGGGTGTAGGCGTGCATGCGGCGGACGACATCGCGCGGGCCGGCGGCGGTTTTCATGATGCCGGCCACCCTTCGCGAAGGTCGAGTGAGCCGGCGTGGAGCGGCAGGCCTTCGAATCGCGCCAGCGTCGCACCGGCTCCCGCGATCCCCTGCGACACCGCGGCAGACAGTTCGATGACGTTCGATCGTTTGACGAAGTCATAAACGCCGAGAGGAGATGTGAACCGCGCCGTGCCACCGGTCGGCAGCACGTGGTTCGGGCCGGCGATGTAGTCGCCCGCCGCGACGGGACTCCGCGGTCCGATGAAAATCGCGCCGCAGTTTTCGATGCGATCGAGCCAGCGGTGAGCTTCCGACCACTGCAGCGAGAGATGTTCGGGCGCGATACGGTTCGCGATCGAAACAGCATCTTCTTCGGATCGCGCGACGATGATCAGTCCGTTGCGATCCGTACACGCGCGTGCCGTGGTGCCGGTGGCGGCATCGAGTTGCCGGGCGACTTCCGCGGCGATCCGTTTCGCGGACCTGTTGCTGAACGTGACGCAGACAACGACCGAGTCGGTGCCGTGCTCCGCCTGCGCCAGGAGATCGGCAGCG
>DASVHS010000387.1:0-2578 GCA_036382495.1 Thermoanaerobaculia bacterium
CCACGGCGCCGATGTCGCGATCGATTACACGACCACGGACTTCGAAGCGGAAGTGATGAAGCTGACGAACGGCGCGGGCGTGAACGTCGTCTACGACTCCGTCGGCAAGACGACATTCGACAAGAGTCTCAACTGCATCACGCTGCGCGGCCTCGTCGCGTTGTTCGGACAGTCGAGCGGCTCCGTCCCACCGGTCGATCCCTCCCGTCTCGCCGTCAAGGGCGCGTACCTCACCCGCCCGAGCCTCGGCCATTACACGGCGACGCGAGACGAGTTGCTGTGGCGATCGAGCGAGCTGTTCGAGTCGATCGCCTCAGGAAAGCTGAAAGTCACGATCGACAGCGAGTTCCCGCTGCGCGATGCGAAGAAGGCGCACGAGCGGATCGAGAGCAGGAAGAGCGTTGGGAAGGTTCTGCTGATCCCGTGACGTTAGACTGGGAGCCGCAAGGTAGCCCGCTCGGATGAGCTCGGGTCCTGTGCAGCAGGCGCACTGAACCTCGTCAGGTCCGGAAGGAAGCAGCGATAAAGTGCTCAACCTGTGTGCCGCAGTCAACCTGGGCTCTTCCGAGCGGGCTTCCAGTAGACTTCCCCCTCCATGTCTTACCAGGCTCTCGCGCGTAAATACCGTCCGCAGACGTTCAGCGACATCATCGGACAGGAAACTGTCGTCCGAACGCTGCAGAACGCGATCGAGCAGCAGCGCATCCATCATGCCTATCTCTTCTCCGGCGTTCGCGGCGTCGGCAAAACGACCCTCGCGCGCATTCTCGCGAAAGCACTGAACTGCGCGAAGGGCCCGGCGCCCGAACCCGACAACACATGCACGATGTGCGTCGAGATCACGGAAGGCATCGACATGGATGTCCGTGAAATCGACGCCGCCACGTACACGGGCGTCGACAACATCCGGGAGCTGCGCGAGGTCACGCAGTTCCAGCCGGCGCGCGACCGCTACCGCATCTTCATCATCGACGAAGCGCACATGCTCTCCACTCCGGCATGGAACGCGCTGCTGAAGATCCTCGAGGAGCCGCCGCCGTTCGTCGTCTTCATGTTTGCGACGACGGAAGTGCAGAAAGTCCTGCCGACGATCCTCTCGCGCGTGCAGAAGTTCGCGCTGCGCAAGATCACGCTCGACGAGCTGATCGACCGCCTCGCGCAGATCTGCAAGGCGGAAGGCATCCAGGCCGATCGCGACGCGCTGGAGATCATCGCGCGCCGGGGCGAAGGCAGCGTGCGCGATTCACTCTCGCTGCTCGATCAGATCATCGCGTTCAGCGGACGCTCGATCACCTCCGCCTCCGTCGCCACCGTCCTCGGCCTCTCGGACAGCGGCTTCTTCGCGCGCGTCATCGCGATGATCGCCGACGGCGATCACGCGGCGATTCTCGATGCGTTGAACGAGGCGGCGGAAGGCGGACGCGATTTCAAAATGCTGTACCGCGACCTCCTGAACTTCACACGGAACCTCCTGCTGATCGCAGGCGGCGCGAATGAGTCGATGCTTTCAGCTTCCCCCGAAGATCTGGCGGCGATGAAAGTCTCGGCCGCGAAGTTCAACTACACCGAACTTCTGCGGGTCGCGAATCTGCTGCTCAAAGACGACGAGACCGTGAACCGCGCCGAACATCAGCGCCTCGCGGTCGAGATCGCGCTGTTGAAGGCCGCGACGTTCCCGCGGTTGCGGGAGATCGAGAAGGAATTGAGTGGAGGACAGGCGCCCTCGCCTGTCCGGTCCGTAACAACGACTGCGCCGAAGAAGACAACGGGACAGGCGGGGGCGCCTGTCCTCCACAGCTCACCGACCGTCGACGCGCTCGTCGAACGCCTCCAGAAAGCACGGCCCCTCCTCGCCGGGTATCTCGCCGGCGCGAAGACCACGCGCGTCGACGACAACCGCGTCATATGGTCCTTCGAGGATCCACATTTCGCGCAGCCGCTCGTCGACGCAAAGACGACGCTCGAGGAGATCGCATCGGAGGTCTACGGACGGCCGATGAAAGTCGAGATCGAGACGGCCGAGGAGAAGGGCGGCGCGCGCAAGACGACCGAGAAGGCGGAGCCGCTCGGCGACGACCCCGTCCTCAAATCGTTCCAAAAACACCTCGGCGGTGAAGTGGTGAGGGGAAAACGATGAACATCAAAGCACTGATGAAGCAAGCGCAGCAGATGCAGGATCAGATGCAGCAGCGCATGGCGTCGATCAAGGTCGAAGGCACGGCCGGCGGCGGCATGGTCAAGGCCGAGATGTCGGGGAACAAAGAGCTGCTCGCGATCACGATCGACAAAGATGCCGTCGACCCGAACGACGTCGAGATGCTGCAGGACCTCGTCCGCGCCGCCGTCAACGAAGCCGCCCGCAAAGTCGACGAAGAGATGCAGAGCCAGCTGGGCGGGATGATGCCTCCCGGAATGAAGATGCCGTTTTAGATCGCAGATCGCGGATCGCGGATCGCAGGAAAAGCCTGTGGATCTCCTGCGATCGGCGATCGGCGATCTGCGATCTGACGAATGACTGCTCCCCCGCTCGCAAACCTCATCAATGAACTGACGAAGCTCCCCGGCATCGGCGGCAAGT
>DASVHS010000388.1:0-1806 GCA_036382495.1 Thermoanaerobaculia bacterium
ACAAAGTCTGCACGTACGGCATGGCGATCGGCGACAAGAGTGTCGATCCGGATGATGACATCATCCTCACGCCATGCTGCCATTGAACCGATCGCTGATCACGCCGCTCGTTCTTCTTCTGTCCGCGTGCTCCATGTCGACGACCTCTGACCCGCTCGCTGGTTCGCGACAGGCGATCGTCGTTCTCACGGAGAATCACGACACGACGTCGGGCTCGCTGCAACGTTACGAGCGCGAGTCGGGCGGGGCGTGGCGGGCGGTGGGCGGGAGGGTGGCTGTGGTGGTGGGGCGGACGGGGCTTGCCGGCATCCACGCGAAGCACGAAGGCGACGGCAAGTCGCCGAGCGGCGTGTACTCGTTCGGCACCGCGTTCGGGTTCGCGCCGACTGCGGACTTCCGCGGGCCGTACCGGCAACTGCGCGACACGACCGAATGCGTCGACGACACCGCGTCGCGCTACTACAACCAGATCGTCGATCGCGATGCCGTCCCTGCCGTCGACTGGTCGAGCTCCGAGAAGATGCGCGCCGTCAGCGTCTATCAGTGGGGCATCGTCGTGAACTACAACACGCCGGCGGCGCCGAAACGCGGCTCGTGCATCTTCATGCACATCTGGGGCGGTCCTGCGTCATCGACGGCCGGCTGCACCGCGATGCCGCAGGAAGATCTCGAAACGATCCTGCGCTGGCTCGACCCGGCCGCGAATCCGCGTCTCGTGCAATTCACGCGGAGCGAGTTTCCGGGACTGCGCTGACATGATTAATCACGACACCGTAACGTTCGAGAAGTACGCGTCGGTCTCGCTGCCGATCCACAACGCGATCGCGCCGTTCGAATCGCCGAGCTTGAGATCGCTCACGATCAGGGATGGCTGCTGCGCGTGGTTGAGGTAGAGCTGCGCGTGAGTGCCGGACACGACAATCTTCACGTGCGTCCACTTCGCCGGCTCCATGTCCGCGTAAGACTCGTACACGCCGGGTGATTCTTTTCGAAGGCGCTGCCACGGCCAGTCCGGCGCTGAGATGTATTGCGTCGAATGATTCCGTCGCGTCTGATCGTCGGATCGCCCATTCGTCGGACGGATGTAGAAGCACTCGTAGTGATTCGCGTCTTTGACACGGAACGCCAGTCCCACGAATCCCCGCGCGCCCTCGGACGCTCCGGCCCGTGGACTGCCGGCGATGTCGGCCTCGATCGTACCGTCGTGAAAGTCCGAGCCGCGCAGGATGACGAACGCTTCGCCGTTGCCGCCGGCGGTCGTATCGAGCACGTGAACGGCCCGGCGACCCTTCCATGACACGACGTCGGTCTTGCCGCTGACGACGTCGAGCGCGGGGAGTGAGTCGACGCGAAATGTCTTCGCGTCGACTCCCAGCGCGATCACGAACAGCATCGCGACCGCGCGTCGCACTAGTTCACGTCCTTGCCCGCTTCGAGTTTCTTGACCGCGTCTTCCATGGCCTTCTTGTTCTGAGGATCGGGAGCCTGGGCGGCGGCGAGCTTGCCGTACTTCAGCGCTTCCTTGTAATTGCCCTGCGCCGAATACGCGCGCATCAGTCCGACGTTCACCGGCCAGTCGTTCGGGTGCAGCTTCGCGTTGAGCATCCACACGCGGATCGCTTCGTCCTTGTTGCCCTTGCCCAGTTGCGTCCGCGCGTACTGGTGCAGCTGAACGGCGCTCGCCATCGGGAACGCTTTGTCGCGCGTCGCCTTTGCTTCAGTCGTCATTCCGCGCGCTTCCTGCACTTCAGCCAGGGTCGACAGCGTCTGGAAATTTGCCTGGCCGATGCCGAACGTCGGATCTGT
>DASVHS010000389.1:0-2751 GCA_036382495.1 Thermoanaerobaculia bacterium
CGATGAACGACGCGCTGTCTGCGTCCACCGGCGCAGCGGTGATGTCTGTGTTCCACCAGTTCGTGGGCGGAAATAGCGGCAGAGGCGCGGGAAGTGAGCCGCCGCGGATCGGTGCCTGGGCCAGGGCTGTGGCGGCGAGCAGGAACGTGAACAGAGCGAGTTTCATTGTCATCCTGAGCCGCGAAGACGGCGAGGGATCTGGGCGGCGGTCACGCGCCCACCTCCCAGATCCTTCGCCGTCTTCGCGGCGCCAGGATGACATGAGCGCGCTCACGCTCCCCTCGCCGCCTTGATCAGCGCCTCCATGTGCGACAGATACTTTTCGAACGCGCGCCGCCCGGTGGCGGTCAGCGAGTATTCAGTTCGCGGGATCCGACCCTCGAACGATTTCCGGCACGTGAGGTAATTCGCCTCTTCGAGCTTGCGCGTGTGCACGCTGACGTTCCCGTCGCTCGTCTCGAGAATGGCCTTGAGCTCGTTGAATGTGAGAGTTGGATTCACCGCCAGCGCGCTGACGATCGACAGACGAGTGGGCTCGTGAATCAGGCGATCGAAATCCGGGATCTTCGTCTCGACGGGTGCGACTTTGCGCGCTGCTTTAGCCACCGTAGCTCCTTGCGATGATGAATCCGAACACGATGTGGAGGACGCCGAAGCCGGCACCCATCAGGAGGTTTCCGAACGACAGCGGGACGAAGCACGCCGTGAGGCCGAGGAGCATGAAGAAGATGCCCATGATGGGGACGACGCGGATGGAGAACGAGCCGCTGCTGATGAACGACGCGCCGTAGAGCAGGAGCCAGACCGCGGGCAGCGGGCCGAACATGCTCGCCCGAACGAGAGCGAGCGTGATCAACGCCGCGGCGATGAGGGGCGCGCTGTAAGAAATGAAGAACCGTCGCGCCGGGCCGGCGGTGAGCGAAACACCCGCGCGGCGTGCCTTCGCGTACATCATCACGCCGGCGATCGTCACGGACACGATCGCGTCGGCGAGCCACGTCATCACCCACAAACGCGGCTGCAGAACAAAGTTTGACGCGAAGAACGTCGTCGCGATCGCGGTCACACCGATCGCGCAACCTCCCCACCCCGGAATCGAGGTGAATGCCGTCGAGCGCTCCATGGCTTCGCGGATCGTGCGGATGCTGTGGAGTGCGTGATCGTGGATGGCGGCGCGTTCCGTCACCCGCCGATCTTACCGCCAAGCGCTTTACGACAGAGAGTCAATGCCGGGCGACGGATCGCCGCTGGCACTTGCAAGCTCCGCCGTTGCAGCACGATCCGTGACCCACCAGGTATCCAAACCGGTCGTCGCCCGAGTGATCGGATGATCCACGCCGCGGCGGATTTCGTCGAGGATTTTTCGCTTCGATTGGCCTGCCGCAAGCACCATCCGCAGCGTCGCTTCGCGGATGACCGGCAACGTGATCGTCACCCTCCACTGGTCGAGCCGCGGCACGAACACTTCGGCCGCGATGCGATCGGTGACGGCCAGCACCGGCGTCCCCGGAAACAGTGACGCGGTATGCCCGTCGTCGCCGATGCCGAGAAGAACCACGTCAAGCCGTCCGATACCCAGCAGTTTCCACTGCTCCTCGAAGTCGAGCGCTGTCTTCGCAGGATCCTTGAGCTCCGTTTTGAACCGGAGAAACTCATGCCCCTCCGAGATCCCGTCGTGGAACAGCGTCCTTTGGATCATCGCCGCATTCGATTGCGGATCGTCGAGCGGAACATAACGCTCGTCGACGACGACCCACACGATCGCTTTCTTTGCCAGTTGTTCGCGATACGGCACGCCGCCGAGGAGCTCGTACAACGGCTTCGGTGTCGAGCCGCCGGAGAGTGCGATGATCGCGCGGTCAGTCTTCTGGACAATTTGCAGAATCGTCGCCGCGGCTCCGCGGACGAGATCGTCTAGCGAGTCGAAGATCCGGAGGTTCACTCTGTCACTTGCGACGCCAGCTGCGTCGCGATCGGCAGCAGCCGGACGAAGACGCGATCCGCTTCCGGACGCTTGAGCTACCGCACGATGAGATCCTCAGTGCTGCGGCCGAGGATGCGGGCGACGCAGTCGAGTGTCTGCGTTTTACCGCCGACCGTTGCGGTGACGATTCCCTTCGCCACGTCGCGTGCGATCACGACTTCGAAGCCGCCGCTGAAACCGATTTTGACCTGCATGATCGCGCCGGTGTCATCACCCGGCTCGATGAAGAATGTGTTGTCGATCTCATCGGAGCCGGTCTGCGCGATCATCCAGGCGGCGTAGTACAGCGACTCGATCGAGTCACCGAACAAACTCTGTGTTCCGCCGATCGCGGTGATGTTCAGGGTGCGAATGTCGTGCAGCCGCTCACGCATCGAAGGTGCGTCGAACAAGGCAGCGGTGACGAGTCGCCAGTCCTCGAGCTTCACCCAGTTGAGATCGGCCGGCGCCGTGAATGTGCGTTCCGCGATCTGGTGCAGCCAGATGAGGTCCTCGACTCGATCGAAGTGCGAGGAGTCGACGATGAGCCGGTCGGCGGGATCGAGCAGCGTCTCGACATACGCCTGTTCTTCATTCGGCAGATCGCCAACCCACCACACGGCGACCGGCATGTCCGGAATCAGCAGCGCACTGACGAGCGGCGGAATGTGCCGCACACGCGAGCCGCCGGCGATGATCGCGATCTCCTCCGAGCAGACCTGTTTGTCTCCGCTGAGGCGATGACAGTTCGCGCTGATCCACGACGAGATTTCCGAGGTGCCTTTCAT
>DASVHS010000390.1:0-4058 GCA_036382495.1 Thermoanaerobaculia bacterium
ACGCGAACCTCGCGCGGCGATCGCGGATGACGAGCGCGATGCGCGCGATGATTGCGAGCACGAGCAACAACGCGAACGGCGTCGCGAAGCGTGTCATGCCGCGACCTCTTCTTCCACGTGCGGCACAGGAATGAGGTCGAGGGCACGCTCCGCGATCGAGTCAAAGTCGGCTGACGGTGCACCCCACGGTGAAAACTTCTCGAGGTCACCCTGACGCAGGATCTGCGCGATGACGGCGACGTGTTGCGCGTCGACGCGCGGCAAAATCTGCGACGTCGTCAGATCGATGCCGAGGTGCGGGGAAAGCGAAGCGAGATAGGTGCGGGTGGCGTCAGCGAGCAATGCCCAGCGATGTTCCTGCGATGGATTCGCACGCAGCGCAGCAATCGTTGCGCGAAACCGCTCAGCAGGCTCGAGCTCCGGCTCCTGCGCTCCGCGCTCTGCGCTCTGCGCTCTAGACAACCAGATCACGACGATCCATGTCAGACCGGCAGCCGCCGCAGCGATCGCAATGGCGACAAACGGCGCGCGGGGATACGGAACGGCGACCGGCGGCCGCAGCGGAGCCGGTTCGAGTTTGTCTTTCGGCTGCAGGACGGATCGGATCGGAACGTTGAGGTTGCGGAAGCGAATGCCGCCCGAGACGCCGCTGAGCGCGATCGGCTTCGGCTCGAACGTCCGCACGACGACGCGGTTGCCCTTCTGCGACACGATCTCGTACGCGGTGGAGGGATCGAGCACGACCGGCTTCTGGAAATCGATCGTGACGAGATCGCCGACGGTCGGCGTGGCCGGCCGGAATGTCGCCGTGAACATGAGGAAGAGAAAAATCATCGGCGTCGCGCGATCCGATCGCGGAAAAAGCGCAGCAGGTCGCGGTCGTAGGGAAGTGCTGTCGATAGAGGAAGCCAGTCGACGCCGCTCGTGCGGAATCGCCGCTCCAGTTGTTGCCGCCGGAGCGACGCCCGGCGCGCGATGTCGGTGCGGCGCAGATCGACGAGCCGCGACTCTCCTGTCTCGGCATCGACGATGCGCACAAGCCCGCCATCGGGGAATCGCTCCTCGCGCGGATCGGCGATCGAGATGGCGATGAGATCGTGTTTGCGATTGAGCCGCTTGAGCGCGGCCTCGAACGAGCCGTCAAGAAAGTCAGAGAGCAGGACCACGACCGCGCGCTTCGCGCTGACGCGCTCGAGGAATCGCGCCGCCGGCTCGAGATCCGCCGACCCGCTCGTCCCGTTCATCGCCGCGTCGACGGCGGCGCGGACGATGATCTGCGCGTGCGCCCGGCCACGCCGCGGCGGGATGTACTTGCGGATGCGATCGGAGAACAGCAGCAGGCCGACGCGATCCGAATTCGACACCGCCGAGAATGCGAATACCGACGCCAGCTCGGCGGCAATGTCGCACTTGCGCCAGTCGACCGACCCGAACGACATCGAGCCGGAGACATCGACGGCGATGATGATCGTCAGGTCGCGCTCCTCGACGAACTGCTTCACGTGCGGCACGCCGCTGCGCGCGGTCACGTTCCAGTCGATCGTGCGGATGTCGTCGCCCGGCTGGTACTCGCGCACCTGCGAGAACTCGATGCCCCGGCCGTGAAATGCGGAGTGATAGTCGCCGGCAAATCCGGCCCGGATCATCCGCGCACTCAACATCTCGAGCTCGCGTACTCTCCGCGCGACCGGCTCACGAATCTCTGGAGGTTTAGGACGGAAGAGAAAGCGCATGGTCATTACGAGGCCCGGCCGAGGCCCTAGGGCCTCTATCACGGCACCGGTACGACTCCGAGAATCTGATCGATGATGCGATCGGCGGTCACGTTCTCCGCGGCGGCTTCGTAACTAAGCACGAGTCGGTGGCGCAGCACATCGTGCGCGATCGCTTTCACATCCTCCGGGATTACGAACGCGCGGCCCTGAATGAACGCATAGCCTTTGGCAACGTGCGCGAGCGCGAGCGTTGCGCGCGGCGACGCTCCGAATGCGACGTGCGGTGCGATTGCCGGCAGTCTGAATTCCGTGGGGCGGCGCGTGGCATTGACGATCTGCACGATGTAACGGCTGATGCGATCGTCGACGTGTACGGTCGCGGCGAGTCCGGCGATCGCCTCGACTTCTTCGAGCGGCAGGACACGGCGTACGACGACGTCGTCGGCCGTCGGATCGAGATACAGATTGAGGATGCGCAGCTCCTCGTCCACGGTCGGATAATCGACACGCAGCTTCATCACGAAGCGATCGACCTGCGCCTCAGGCAGCGCGTACGTCCCTTCGTGCTCGATCGGGTTCTGCGTGGCGATGACGACGAACGGATTGGGCAGCGGGTAGCTCGTGTCGCCGATCGTGACCTGCCGCTCCTGCATCGCCTCGAGCAGCGCGCTCTGCACTTTCGCCGGCGCGCGGTTGATCTCGTCGGCCAGCACGAGGTTCGCGAAGATCGGGCCGAAGCGCGGATTGAACGAGCGGCCGGCCGGATCGAAGATCAGCGTGCCGGTGATGTCGGCCGGCAGCAGATCGGGCGTGAACTGCACGCGTTTGAACGAGCCGTGAATTGCGGCGGCCAGTGTCTTGACGAGCAGCGTCTTGGCGAGCCCGGGCATCCCTTCGATGAGCACGTGCCCGCGCACGAGCAACGCGATGACGAGCCGGTCGATGATCGGCTGCTGCCCGACGACGACCCGCGCAATCTCGGTGCGGAGCTTCGCGATCGTCTCGTGCGAGGATGCGATTCCGGCCTGAACGGTGGTCTGGTCCATTTTCTTCAGTTTATCCTGAGGCGCGTGGAGTTCATGTCATCCCGAGCGTCGCGAGGGACCTGGGCGTGAGGAGGCCGGACCGCCCACGCCACAGGGTCCCTCCCCTTCACTTCGTTCAGGGTCGGGATGACATCAACTACGATGCGACGACTTTGCGACACAAGAAAAAGTGGGGCCAAAACTTTCTCAAAAATCGTGGCGCCGTCGAGAAAATTGTCGCCGCGATCGAGGCGGAGCCAGGGGAGACGATCGTCGAGATCGGCCCGGGCGAGGGTGTTCTGACGGAGAAACTGGCCGAACTCGCGAACCCAGTCGTCGCCATCGAGATCGATCCCGACCTCGCGGCCAGCCTCCGAGCGCGGTTGCCGGGGATCGATGTGCGCAACGAAGACGCGCTCGAGGCAGTCCTTCCGGACCGGCCGTACCGCGCCGTCGGCAATCTCCCCTACAACGCCGGCACGCCGATCCTCCGCCGCGTGATCGCCGACCCGAACTGCCGTCGTGCCGTGTTCATGCTGCAGAAGGAAGTCGCGCAACGGCTCACCGCGAAACCGCGCGACGAACAATATGGATACCTGACGCTTTACGCGGCGATGTTCGCCGGCGCGCGCGTGCTCATGACGCTCGGACCGGGGTCGTTCCATCCGGCGCCGAAAGTCGACAGCGCCGTCGTCGTCCTCGATCCGCGCCCGCCGCAGTACACGTCTGATCGCGACGCGCTCATCAACCTCATCAGCGCGTCGTTCCGCATGCGCCGCAAGAAACTTCTGAACAACCTGACGGAATGGCCGCGCGAGCACGTGCTGCAGGCGATGCGTGAAGCAAACATCGCCGAAACAGCACGCGCTGAGGAGCTCGATCTCGAGCAGTTTGACGCGCTTGCGCTACGGTTAACCGTTAACCGTTAACCGTTAACCGGCAACCGTTAACCGTTAACCGGCAACCCGCATCAATGCTTTGCCGCGTCCTTTTTCAGCTTCTTGCCGGCCTTCTCCATCGCCGTGCCCGTGCTGTGCTCCGCTGACTTCGCGGCGTCATGCACGGCCTGAGTCGCGGTGTTCGCGGCGTCTTTCACGTCCTGCTTCGCTTCTGCAGTCGCAGTCGTGTCGATCGCCGGAACGGTCGTCGTCTCGGTGTACGTCGACGTCTGTACGGTCGTCGTGTCGCCGACGGTTGCATTGGTTGAAGTTGTCTCCTTGGTGCACGCAACGGCAAGAACAAGGAGGAGCGCTGCGGTAACGATCGCCAGTTTTCTCATACCACCGAACTCAGCAAGAATCTCGCCTAGCGGGCAGTG
>DASVHS010000391.1:0-3556 GCA_036382495.1 Thermoanaerobaculia bacterium
CCGCACCAACGCTCACCGATACGTCGATGGAAGTCTGCTCGGTCCGGACGAGCTTCCGTCGATCCGCGCGCTTCGCGGCGAAATCGTGAAGTCCGATTACCTGATCCGCGACCCGCGCAGTGACGGCGAACGAGTCGTCAATTTCAAGGCCGCGCCGATCCGCGACGACAAGAACCGCATCATCGGCTCAGTCGTTCTGTCTCGTGACGTGACGGAGGATCGCGAAGACGCCGAACGCGAAGGCTGGCGCCGCCGCCGCGCCGAATGTCTCGCGAACCTCGGTCTCGAGACGCTGACGGTGCAGCCGGCATTCGACAACCTCGCTGAAACCGCGGCTCGCGTCGCAAAGGCAATCGACGGCATCGTGCGGATCTATCTGTATCGACCGAACTCGGGCGGACTCGAGCTCGTCGGATGGTCGGCGCAGGAGCCGGGACTGGATTGGGTCAAGCGCTACTTCGCCGCCCATCCGTACAAACCGGGCGAGGGTCTCGCCGGCACGGTGTTTCAGATCGGCCGCCCCCTGTTGTTCTCTGAAATCCGCGGCAACGCGGTGATCGACTTCGCGCGCGACGATGAGGAACGCAAGGTCAAAGCGGCGATGCGTCAGCAGAGTCTCATCGCGTGTCCGATCGAGTCGTACGGCGAGCGGATCGGAGCCATCATTCTTTCGCAGGCCGATCCGCGACGGAACTTCGATGCGGAGGATCTGGAGTTCGCGCAGGCGGTGGCGGAGCGGATCGGGGCGGCCAGTCATATCCACCGTCTCACGCGTGTCGCGCACGACGGTCATCGTGCCGCGGAAGAGCTTGCGCGTCACGAAGTCGATGCGCGCGTGCGATTCGAAGCGGTTCTCGAAACGGCGCCGATCGGCATCGCTGTGCTCTCCGCGGACGAATTGCGATTCGACCTGGCGAACGCGCGCTTCCTCGATTTCGCCGCGCACTACGGAAGGATCTCGAGCGGGACGAAAGTCATCGGTCTGCGCGGCAATGAAGTCATTCCCGGTCTGGAGTCGCTTCTCAGAAAGGTCGCCGAGACCGGCGAGCCGCGCGTCGACGAAGCGATCGAAGTCAAAGGGCGCACCGGCCCCGTCTACGTCAACCGGATCATCTCGGCGGTCCGCGGCCGTTTCTCCGGCGTGACGCAAAGCGTGACGGTGCTCGTGCAGGACGTCACCGAGCAGCTCGTCGAAGAGCGGCAGAACCGCGAAAAAGAAGCGCTGCGCCGGCGCCGCGCCGAATGCCTGGCCAGCCTCGGTCTCGAAAAGGTGACCGTCGAAGCGACGTTCGATGATTTGAACGAGACGGCCACGCGCATCGCCCAGGCCGTCAGCGGCTCGGTGATGATCTACATGTACCACCCGCAGTCGAGCGAGCTGCACGTCGCGGGCTTCGCGGCGTCGGGTCCGACCGCCCCGGCGTTCGAACGATTTCGCAATTACGTTCAGCGCAATCCCTATCACGCCGGCGAAGGTCTTCCCGGGACCGCATTCCAGATCGGACGTCCGCTTTTATATTCGGACGTGACCGGTGACGCCGTCATCGACTTCGGCCGCTCGATGGCCGAGAAGTTCATGATCTCGTCGCTCAAAGAAGAAAGCGTGATCGCATGCGCCATCGAGTCGTACGGAGACCGGATCGGCGCGATCGTCATTTCCCGCTCGGCGGCAACGGCGAATTTCACCGCGGAAGATCTGGAGTTCGCGCAATCTGCCGCCGATCGAATCGGCGCGGCCAGCCACATCCAGCGCCTCACGCGGATTTCGCAGGAAGGTCATCGCGCCGCCGAAGAGCTGGCCCGCCGGGAAGTCGACGCGCGCGTGCGATTCGAAGCAGTCCTCGAGACGGCGCCTGTCGGAATCGCCGTGTTCTCCGCCGATGAGCTGCGGTTCGATCTCGCGAACGCGCGCTTCATGGACTTTGCAGCGATCTACGGGAAGATCTCGCCCGACACGAAAGTCATCGGCCTCCGCGCCGAGGAAGTCATTCCCGGTTTCGAGCGGCTGTTGAAGAGTGTGGCGGAAACCGGCGAGGCCCGCGTCGACGAGGCGTTCGAGATCCCCCGGCCCGTCAGCCGCCTCTACATCAACCGCATCATCTCGCCGGTGCGCGGGCGGTTTTCAGGAATCACGCAGAGTCTCACGGTGCTCATCCAGGACGTCACGGATCAGGTTCGCGCGAAACGCGAGATCGAGGATCTTGCCAAGATGATGGCCGAGCGCTCGGCGCGCCTCGACTCGATCCTCGGATCGATGACGGACGCGTTGTGGGTGTTCGACGCAAAGGGCAATGTCGTCGACGTCAACCAGTCCGCGTTGACGATGTTCGGCCTCGGCTCGCGGACCGAGGCGGTGGACAACAAGTCGTTCGCTCGATTCTCGATGCGCTATCCGGACGGCCGGCCGATTCAGACGGAGGACCTGCCGCAGTCGCGCGCGCTGCGAGGGCAGACCGTTCCCGACTATCTCTCGATCGGCAAGCACGTGCTGACGAGCAAGGACCTCGATCTTTCCATCGCCGCGGCCCCGATCGAAAGCAACGGCATCGTCGGTGCGGTCCTCGTCATCCGCGACATCACCGGTCTGCAGGAGCTCGACCGCAAGAAGGATGAATTCCTTTCCGTTGCATCGCACGAGCTGCGCACTCCGTTGACGACGATCAAGGGCTACACGCAGCTGCTGGCGCAGACGGTCAACGAGCTTCCGCCGGAGGAACGCGCCACATACATCAACGCCGTTCTCGGCGAGATCGATCGGATGATGGGCCTCATCTCGGAGTTGCTCGATGTGTCGCGCATCGAGACGAACCGCCTGCAGATTCATCCGCAGCAGATTCGCTGGGTCGAGTTCCTGGAGCGCCGCGCGCTGGCGTTCCGCGTTCAGAACCCTTCGCGCATCATCAACTTCGCGGCGGAGACAACGGAGACGATCGTCGAAGCCGATCCCGATCGCATGCGACAGGTCATCGACAACCTTCTCTCCAACGCGATCAAGTACTCACCCGAAGGCTCGGAGATCGATGTGCGCATCCTGTCGATCGACGGCATGCTGCGTACGTCGGTGATCGATCGCGGCATCGGCATTCCGTCCGACGAGATCCCGCGTCTGTTCGAGCGCTTTCACCGCGCGCGGAATGTCTCCAGCCGCTATTACGGCGGCCTCGGCCTTGGCCTCTACATCGCGCGCGCGATCGTCGAAGCGCACCGCGGCAGAATCACGGTCGAGAGCGAAGAAGGGAAGGGCTCGGTGTTCAGCGTGCTCATCCCTCAGGCGTAATTTCTTTACGCGCTCTTTACGCCGGCGCGATCCAACGTCGATTCATAATCCGCTCGTCGATGGCGAAACGCGTTCGTTGGTTGTACGAGCAGCACGACGGTTCACTCGAGCGCAGCGTTCCCATCTCCGAAGCGGCGCTGCGTGCGTGGGAGTACAGACTCGAGCCGCAACGGGCGTGGGAGTTTCGAAGCGGAACGTTCGCCGACACCGTGCGTGTGTGGCGGACGGACCGTCCCGACCTGCGCCAGCCAGAGCAACTTCTCGTCGGTGACTTCGAAG
>DASVHS010000392.1:0-1700 GCA_036382495.1 Thermoanaerobaculia bacterium
AACCAGCGCGGCAGACTCCGGGGCCACACTTCGAAGAGTGCGAAGGCAGTCGTCGCGGACAGGCCGAGGATGATGGTGCGGAGGAAGAGTTCGGACCGAGGACCTTTCCATCCGTGCATCATCAGGAGGCCGACGCCGATCGAAAGGGTCAGCGCGACAGCAACGCGCCGCGATGTCTTCGCAATGATGCCGTCCGGTCTCGCGGCCGTCGCCAATTCGGACATCGCGGCTGAGGATACCTTCATGTGGTTACCTCACGCGCGCTTCCAGCGCGTCGCGTGTGGAGCGAAGCAGCTGTCGATCACCGGCGGCCACGGGATCACTACAGACAAGAGGGTGACACCGAACCACGAGGCCTTGAACGTTTCGATGTCGCTCGCACCGATCGGATGTGCAAACCAGAGGGGCATTCCGATCGGGGCGGCCCGGATCGGTCTCCAAGTGAGCTCGAAGCGCCCGATCGGAGGCGGAGAGTTGTGCGGATTTCGTTTCGCGGGGCGTCGAGTGCGCGGCCGGACCGCCACTCCGTCACGAGACCGGCGACGGCGTTGAGCAGCAGAACGATTCCGATCGCGACTGCCTGAAGCGCTTCCCCGGTTGCGTAGCTGATGATCGCGGCCGCGACCAGAAGGATCACTCGAGGTGTGAGCATCGCCGAAGTATCGATGACGAGCCGAAAACCTTTTTCGACGGCGAGTGTGGCGGCGATCACATCGTCCGCATGATGCGGCGCTTCACCAGTTCAACGATGAGCAGATATGCCACGGTGACAGCGATGAGGAATGCGTAGAAACGTGTGGTCAGCGGAACGAGCCCGACCATCGATCCTATTGTTGTGAACGGAAGGATCAGCGCGATGGCAACGACGGCCGCGCCCGTCGCCATGAGCGCTCCACTCGGCCGGCTTCGGAACGGATTCGCTGTTGTTCGGATGACGAAGAGAACCAGTGTCTGCGTGGCGAGGGACTCCACGAACCACCCTGTCTGAAACGTCGCAGCGGACGCGTGAAAAATGACGAGCAGCAGCCAGAAGGTCGTGAAGTCGAACAAGGAACTGATCGGACCGATCACCAACATGAATCGGCGAATGAACGCCATGTTCCAGCGTTGCGGCTTCTGGATGTAGACAGCGTCGACATGGTCGGTGGGTATCGCGATTTGTGAGAAATCGTAAAGAAAGTTGTTCAGCAGGACCTGCGTGGGCAGCATGGGCAGGAATGGCAGGAAGAGCGCGGCGGCGGCCATGCTGAACATGTTGCCGAAGTTCGAGCTCGTCTCCATGAGCACGTACTTCATCAGATTGCCGAATGCCTTGCGGCCCTCGCGTATCCCGCCGTGCAACACATCCAGCCCTCGATCCAGCAGGATGATGTCGGCAGCGTCGCGAGCAACGCCGACCGCATTCGCGACCGAAATACCGACATCGGCGGTGCGTAGCGACGGTGCGTCGTTGATCCCGTCGCCGATGAATCCAACGACGTGGCGGCGCGACTTGAGCGCAAGCACGACCCGCGTCTTCTGGGCGGGACTGAGTCGAGCAAAGACGACGGTGTCCTCTGCCGCGGCCGCGAGTGCTCCGTCTGTCATACGCTCGATGTCGCGGCCTAGAAGCGTCGCCGAACCGTCGATGCCGATGGATTCGCAAACATGGGAGGCCACACGTTCGCCGTCACCGGTCAGAATCTTCAGGGCGACGCCGT
>DASVHS010000393.1:0-3620 GCA_036382495.1 Thermoanaerobaculia bacterium
AGACCGTCGTCGCGTCGTTCGACGTCGAGAAGTTGCAGCATCTCCTGCGGCAACAGCGACGCTTCGAACGGACGGCTCCAGCCGAACACATCGCGAAGCGTGCGTGCACGCTCGCTGCCGGCGCGGCGATTCACGCGCGCGTGCGACTCGGGTGTGATCGTCGTGAAACGATAGCCGGCTTCCTGAAGAAGCCGGCCGAGTTCAACGAAGCGTTCCACCGTGCGGAGTATAGGAGTGCGGTGGCTTGCCACCGCACTCCTGAATTACTTCGTCGACGCGCGTAGCCCTTCCACCACCACGGCACGTCCCGGCGTTCGCGCGAGCGCGGCGCGATACGCGGTCGCCGCTTCGTCGTTGCGTTTCATCGCCAGCAACTCGTCGCCGAGCAGCTCGAGGGCCGGCTTCTCGATGAACGGCGGGCCGAAGTCGAATGGCATCGACTGCTCCGCCGCGGCCGCTTTGCGGAACGCGGCGACGGCCTCTTCGCGTTTGCCGGCAACGGCCAGTTCCATTCCTTCGATTTCCTGGATGATGACGGCCTGGCGCTGCGGAGCCTGCGGATTGTTCATCCCCATCGCCATGTCCGCGTGGCCGGTGTGCTCCGTGCGCGCGGCGCGCAATCGCGCGGCGGCATCGCGGAGCGCTGCTGCGTCACGGCGACGATACGCGTCATAGGCATCGGCGTACGCGAGTGTGAATCTTGCGTCGGCGTACTTCTCCGGCGGGCTGAAGCCCGCCTCCACACTGATGCCGCTCATCGCCTGACTGGCGACCATGTCGGCGTACGAGGTCACGATCATCTCGCTGCCGGTGGGCGCGTCGGCGCGACAAGCGTCGAGCAATTTTTTCGCTGCTTCGACCATGCCCTTCTGCAGCAACGCGTAATGAAGCCACGTCGGGTAGTGGCCGCAATGCAAAGCGGACTTGCCGGCCGCGGTACGTTGCGCGTTCACGACACGGATCGCGCGTACGTTCGCGTCGATGACGTCGTCCCACATCCCCATGGCGATGAAGATGTGCGACGTCATGTGCAGCGCGTGACCGGCGTTCGGCGCGACCGCGCCGTACAACCGCGCCGCGCGCATTCCCAGCGGCGCATGGACAGGATCGTCGTAGGAATGAATCAGGTAGTGGAGCACACCGGGATGGTGCTGATGCGTCGGGAACACGTCCTCGAGCAACGCCGCGGCGCGCATGTACGTCGCCGTGTCGCGTCCGTTGTGCGACGTGCCGAGCAGCGACAGCGCGTAAAACGCAGTCGCATCGACGTCGTCGGGATATTTCTGATGCAGCGCCGCCATTCGCTCCGCGTATTTGTTGTCGCGCTCTTCCTTCGAGCCGTCGCCATAAAGGACCTTCACCGTCTCGAGGTACGCCTGCTCGCGATCGCTCTTCGCTTTCGTTGCGCCGAGGCGCTGAAGAACGGCGCGGGCAGCATCGGCGTCCTGCTGGTACCAGACGGGATGCGTGTACGTCATGGCCTCGCCCCAATACGCCATGACGAAGTCGGGATCAATCTTCTGCGCGTCGCGGAATGCTTCGGCTGCGGCTGAATACTCGAAGTCGTGCAGAAGTGCGAGGCCGCGCGAGAATGCCGGCTGCGCGTCGGCCGAGCCGGTGTTTGCAAACGACACGTCGCCGTATTGCGCGGCGGCGGTCGTCGAGATCAGGAAAACCAAAAGGCACGCGAATGTTCGATTCATCAGTTCATTTCACCTTGCCCAGCGTGTCGTCGAACCATTTCTGCGACTCGCGCAGATAGACGTCCTGCGGCGGCACGTGCGGACCTTCGTAAATCAGTTCTCGTTTCGGCTCGCGCAGCAGTTTGTACAACGGGTCGAACGAGCTCGCATAAGGACTCGATTCGTCGTACCGCCCCTGCAACATGAACTTCGGTGCCGCGATGTGCGGCAGGAAGTTGATCCTGTTCGCAGGCACGGCAACGGTGATTTCCTCGGGGTCGACGCCCGATCCGACGAACATCACCGACCGGTATCGATTCTCGAGACCGCAGAGGATGACGCCGGCATCGGTGCCGGCGCTGTCAGCTTCAAACGCGATCCTCGAGGAATCGATGTCATGACGCAACTGGAGATAATCGAGGCCGCGCCGCAATTCGGTCACGCGGGAGACGATGTATTCGACGTACTCGCTCGTGCGCGAGTCCGGCACCTCGAACTGGCCGGCGCGCGGACGGTCGATGTATCCCTCCATCGCTACGGCGTAGATCGCCCGCCCGCTGCGGAGTTGCCCGGCCAGTTTGCTCTCCATGCTCGCTGCGAGCGACCGCAACCCCGATTCGACGTCGCCCGCCGGCGCGAAGTGGATGACCTGAAACGGCGGCTTGAATCCTTTGGGAAGGAATAGATACGCGATGACCGTCTTGCCCGCGACATCGAACGCGATTTTCTGACGCGTCCAGTCCGGTGTATCGCGAGTCTCGATCACGCGCGCGTTCAGCGGCGTGCGCGCGTATTCGTAACGTTTGCGAATGTCGACGAACGCGCGATCGTCCACCGCTCGATAGACAGGAACGACTTCCTGCTCGGTGAGTGGTAAACCACCGTCGTCGTGGAGGACAGGCGCCTCGCCTGTCCTGACAGGCGAGGGCGCCTGTCCTCCATTCATGTCCTTCACGCATCGAAAGCCGAGCGTCGGACTCGAATAGAACTCGGGAAACGCCGCGGTCTGGCCGAACGCATACGTCGCGTCGTTCCAGCTGCCGCCGCGCGCGGCGTGTCCCGGTGGCTTCGCGTTGCGAACCCATTCGCTCACGTTGCCGGCCATGTGCTGCGCGCCCCATGTGCTCATCCCGAACGGCATGCTGTCGACCGGCACCGTTCCTTTGCCGAGGAAGTTGGTGCGCTCGGTGACGTCGACGCCCTCGGCGACGAGGCCCCACGGGAAAGTCGTCGACGCTCCTCGCGTTCCTGGATAGCGTCCCGCCTTTTCCCACTGAAAGATCGTCGGAAGTTTTTTTCCGCTCCACTGCGCGAATGCAGAGGCCTCGTACCAGGTCACGTCGGTGACCGGATAATTCTCGCGGCCTGCCGGCGTCGCTCCACCCGCCCAGTTTCGCGGGCCGGGCAGTCCGGTCGTGTCGTGGAAACGCGCCATCGCCGCATCGAACGGTATCGGCAGATCCTTCCAGAACTCGGCGCGGCGATATCCACCGTCACGAACGAATCGCGCGAAGAGCGCGTTCGAGACTTCGTAGCGATCGATGAAGAAGTCCTGGAGATTGACCGTGCGATCGCTGGCGCGATACCACGCCTGCAATCGATACGGACCGCGTGCGACGAACAACATGCCCGGAGGCACCTGGCCGGTCTTGAGCATCTGGATCTGCAGCGTGCCGGGCATGCGCCGAACTTCGAAGTCGCCGAGCCACATCGGAGCGATGGACAGAGGCCTGGTCACCGGCTCGTAGCCGTCCTTCTCGACAGTGACGAGATAGTCGGCGCGCACGAGGCGCGGCAACTTGAGCGGCGTCGTCCCCGCGCGAACGCGCGCGTCAGGACCTTTGAAGCGTTGCAGATAAACGGTCGCGCCGGACGGCTCGCTCGTGATGGAAACCGACTGCGTCGTCTTGACGATCACATCGCGAACGCGATCGTCCG
>DASVHS010000394.1:0-3632 GCA_036382495.1 Thermoanaerobaculia bacterium
CGACTGGGAATGCCTCTGCGGCAAGTACAAACGCATGAAGCATCGCGGAGTCATCTGCGACAAATGCGGTGTCGAAGTCACGAAGTCGAAGGTGCGCCGCGAGCGCATGGGTCACATCGAGCTCGCGTCACCCGTGTCGCACGTGTGGTTCTTCAAGGGCCTCCCGTCGCGCATCGGCCACCTCCTGGACATCTCGCTGCGCGACCTCGAGCGCATCCTCTACTTCGAGTCGTACGTCGTCATCGACGCCGGCGATCTCGATGAAACGCTCAGCGAGAAAGAGCTGCTGACCGAAGAGAAGTACCGCGAGCTGCGCACCCAGTTCGGCGACGTGTTCGTCGCCAAGATGGGCGCCGAGGCGATCAAGGCTCTGCTGAAGCAGGTGAACGTCGAAGAGCTCTCCGACGAGCTGCGCCTGATCATGCGCACCGAGACGTCGCAGATCAAGAAGCTGAAAGCGGCGAAGCGGCTGAAAGTCGTCGACGCGTTCCGCAAGTCGGGTCACAGACCCGAGTGGATGATCCTCGACGTCATTCCGGTCATTCCGCCTGAGCTGCGTCCGCTCGTTCCTCTCGACGGCGGCCGCTTCGCGACGTCCGATCTCAACGATCTCTATCGCCGTGTCATCAACCGCAACAACCGCCTGAAGAAGCTCCTCGAGCTGCGCGCGCCCGACGTCATCGTGCGCAACGAAAAGCGCATGCTCCAGGAAGCGGTGGACGCGCTCTTCGACAACGGCCGCCGCGGCCGCGTGCTCAAGGGCTCAAACAACCGACCTCTCAAGTCGCTCTCCGACACCCTCAAGGGCAAGCAGGGCCGCTTCCGCCAGAACCTCCTTGGCAAGCGCGTCGATTACTCCGGACGTTCGGTCATCGTCGTCGGCCCCGAGCTGAAACTCCATCAGTGCGGTCTGCCGAAGAAGATGGCCCTCGAGCTGTTCAAGCCGTTCATCTACAACCGCCTCGAACAGAAGGGCCTCGTCGGCACGATCAAAGCCGCCAAGGAAATGGTCGAGCTGCAGCAGACCGAAGTGTGGGACGCGCTCGAAGAGGTCATCAAAGAGCATCCGGTTCTCCTGAACCGCGCACCGACACTCCATCGCCTCGGCATCCAGGCGTTCGAGCCGGTGCTCGTCGAAGGCAAGGCAATCAAGATTCATCCGCTCGTCTGCACGGCGTTCAACGCCGACTTCGACGGCGACCAGATGGCCGTTCACGTGCCGCTGTCGCCGAAGGCGCAGGTCGAGTCGCAGGTCCTCATGCTCGCGTCCAACAACATCCTCTCGCCGGCCAACGGCAAGCCGCTCGCGGTCCCGTCACAGGACCTCGTCCTCGGCTGCTATTACCTGACGAAGGAGAAGAAGGGCGCGAAGGGCGAGGGCAAGCGTTTCTCCGGCTACGACGAAGTGCAGATCGCGCTTCTGGCCGGCGAAGTCGAGCTGCTCACGCCGATCAAGGTCCGCATCACCGGCCGCTACATGGACCTGACGAAGCATTTCAACGATCAGGACGTCACGCACGCCGAGATTCAGGACCTCGACCGCCAGCAGGTCGACACGACTGTCGGCCGCGTCATCTTCAACATGTCGCTGCCCGATGAGATCCCTTTCATCAACGGTCTCATGAAGAAGAAGGGCCTGTCGGAGCTGGTGAACTACTGCTTCATCAACTACGGCAACGCACTGACGGTGCAGCTCCTCGATGGTCTCAAGGAGCTCGGGTTCCTCTATGCGACGATTGCCGGTGTCTCCATCGGCGTCGACGACATGGTCATCCCGGCGAAGAAGGGCGAGATCGTCGACAACGCGCGCAAGTCGGTGCTCGAAGTCGAGCGCCAGCGTCTCGACGGCGCCATCACCCAGGGTGAGCGTCACAACAAGATCATCGACATCTGGCATCGCGCGACCGAGCAGGTGTCCGACGAGATGTTCTCCGACATGCGTAAAGTCGAAGCCTCGAGCGGTGAGTTCAACCCCATCTTCATGATGGCCGACTCGGGCGCTCGAGGTTCGAAAGAGCAGGTCCGCCAGCTGGCCGGCATGCGCGGTCTCATGTCCAAGCCTTCCGGCGAAGTCATCGAGACGCCGATCACCGCGAACTTCCGCGAGGGTCTGTCCGTGCTGCAGTACTTCATCTCCACGCACGGTGCTCGTAAGGGTCTCGCTGATACCGCACTCAAGACCGCGGACTCGGGATATCTCACGCGCCGTCTCGTCGACGTCGCGCAGGACGTCATCATCACCGAAGAGGATTGCCAGACGTTCGACGGCATCGTCGTCAGCGCCATCATGGAAGGCGGCGACATCCTCGAGCCGTTGCGCGACCGCATCGTCGGCCGCATCGCGCAGGAAGACGTCTACGATCCGCTCAACGGCGAGCGGCTGTGCGCGCAGAACGAAGAGCTGTCCGAGGATCTCGCGAACGCGATTCAGGAAGCGGGCATCGAGATGATGAAGATCCGCTCCGTGCTCACGTGCGAAACGCGTCGCGGAGTGTGCCGCCGCTGCTACGGCCGCAACCTGGCCAGCGGCAAGCTCGTCGAGATCGGTGAAGCGGTCGGCGTCATCGCCGCCGAGTCGATCGGCGAGCCGGGTACGCAGCTCACGATGCGTACGTTCCACGTCGGTGGTACGGCGTCACGCGTGTCCGAGCAGTCCAAGCATGAAGCGACGTCGCCCGGCAAGATTCAGCTGGTCAACGTCTCCACCGTCACGAACAAGAACGGCGATCTTGTCGTCATCAACCGTAACGGGAAGCTGCTCATCCTCGACGACACACCAGTCAAGAAGGGCAAGAAGTCCAATGTCGATCTCGCGGCCGGCACGCAGCGCGAGCGCGAGCGTTATGCGCTCGTCTACGGCTCGACGCTGAAGGTTCGCGAAGGACAGCACGTCGAAGCGAACCAGCCTCTCGTCGAGTGGGATCCGTTCACCTCGGCGATTCTCACTGAGGTCGGCGGCAAGGTCACGTTCAAGGACATCGTCGAAGGCGAGAACGTCCGCGAAGAGACCGACAAAGTCACCGGTCTCACGCAGATGGTCATCGTCGAAGCGACGACGACCGAGAAGCGCACCCCCACGATCACGGTCAAGGCCGGCAAGAGTGAAGAGCGCAAGTATCTGCTGCCGACCGGCGCGCACGTCATGGTGCAGAACGGCACCGAGGTTCATCCGGGCGACATTCTGGCCAAGATCCCGCGTGCCACGACGAAGACGAAGGACATCACCGGCGGTCTGCCGCGCGTCGTCGAGCTCTTTGAAGCTCGTCATCCGCGCGAGAAGGCCGTCATCACCGAGGTCGATGGAACGATCCATCATGGTCCGGTGGTGAAGGGGATGCGCCGTGTCATCGTCGAGACCGAAGAAGGAACGCGTCACGAGTACTCGGTACCTCGCTCCGTGCACGTCAACGTGCAGGAAGGCGAGCGTGTCCGGGCCGGTGATCCGCTCATCGACGGTCCGATCGATCCGCACGATGTCCTCTCGGTCCTCGGCATCAAGGAATTGCAGAAGTACCTGGTCGACAAGATCCAGGAGGTTTACCGTTCGCAGAGCGTCGCGATCAACGACAAGCACATCGAAACCATCTGCCGTCAGATGCTGCCGTCGGTGCGCGTGACGCGAGTGGGCGACA